>NZ_CASGGV010000301.1:0-51475 GCF_949319125.1 Frankia sp. Hr75.2
CGCTGCGTGGTTTGGAGGGGGTGGACTGGGTCGAGGTCGATGAGGCTGTCGGGCGGGTGCTGGTCAGCTTCGATGAACAGGTCGTCGATCTCGCCGATGTTGTTGCTGTCATTGAGGAGACCGAAGCGGAGCTGCACGCGACGGACGGCAATCCGGCCGATGGGGCGGGCAGGAGCGACCGGCCAACCGAGCAGCGTTATCCGGCTGACGGGGAGCCGCTGGTCGCCGAGGTGATCGCGCTGGGTGTGGAGGTCGGCGCGTTGGGGATCGCCGTTGTCGGCCGGCTTACCCGGCTGCCGGTGCTGCCCCGGGCCTCGGGCGCGCTGCTCGCTCTCGTCGACCATCAGCCGCAGGTACGCGCGGCGCTGGTCGGCCGGCTGGGTGCCACCGGGACGGATCTGGTCCTGGGGTTGGCGACCGCCGGGGTGGGTGCGTTGACCTGCAGCCCTGATCTGGTGGCCACGAGTGTGGTGGCCCGGCTGGCCCGGCTGGGCGAGTTGCGCGCCGCCACGGCGGTGTTCACCCGGAGGGAACCCGAGCTGACCCACGCCACCCGGCACGCGGCCGAGACCCGGTCCGGGTGGCCCGGTGAGCTGTCCACCGTCGCCACCGTGCGCAGGGCCCGGCCGTTGCCGGCCGGTCCGGTGGAGCGGGTCTGCGAGCGGCTGGCGTTGGCCGGTTTGGCGGCCGGGTCGCTGACTCTGGCGGCGAGCCGGTCCCCGACTCAGGCCGGGCAGATCATCATGGCCCTGGCGCCGCGGCCCGCCAGGTTGGGCCGTGAGGTGTTCGCCGCGGCCGCGACGCGCCGGCTGGCGGCGCGGGGGATCGTCGTGCTGGACGGCAGCTGCCTGCGTCGCCTCGACCGGGTCGACACGGTGGTGGTCTCGGCGCCAGTGCTGTTGGGGGATGCCTGCCGGGTGCTCGCCGCGCCCGACGCGGACGCCTGGACCCGCATCGACGCCCTGCTCGAGGGGACCTGCCCGCGCCACTGTTTCCGGCCCGGCGAGCCGATCGCCATCGACGGGATTGACCGGCTGGTCGCCGCCCACCCCGCGGGTCTGCGGGCCGCCGCCGACTCTGCCGGCCTGCCGGTAGCGCTGGTGCGCGCCGGCAGCCGGGTGACCGGGCTCGTCGGCGCCGAGCTCGATGGGCATGCCGAGGCGGTGCTGCGCGCGGCCCGTGGCTGCGGGCGGCTGCTGATGACCGCACATGCCAGTACCGCGGATGTCGCCGGTTTCATCGACACCGAGATAGCCACCGAGCCGGTGGACGGCCTGGCGGCGCAGATCGGGCGGCTGCAGGCTGAGGGGGCCGTGGTGCTCGCGGTCGCTGACGGCGATCCGGACGCGTTGTTCCGCGCCGACGTGGGTGTCGGGCGGCTGCGGCCGGCCACACGTCCGCCGTGGTCCGCCGACCTGGTCGGCGGACCGGAGCTGGCGGACGTGTGGCGAGTGCTGCAGCTGCCCCCGGCGGCCCGGCTGGCCAGCCGCCGTAGTGCGACGCTCGCCGTCTCCGCCAGCACGCTCGCCACATTGACATCGATCGCCGGTGCCCGCCGGCCGGCGAACCGCTGGGTCGCGCTCGCCGGTGGCCCGGTCACCGCCGCGGCGATGCTATCGATGATCGCCGGCACGATGGCCGCGGTCCGAGCCGACCGGCACGACCTGCCGGTCTCTGTCAGGCACACCGACTGGCATGCGCTGTCCACCGAGACAGTCCAGCGACGTCTCGATGCCGTGCCCTGCCAGCTGTCGTTGCCGGACGGTGAGCCTTCCCAACCCGAGCGGATGCGGCAGGGCCTGGCTGGGCGGGTGGCAGGCCGGGCTGATGGGAGGATCGGCGGTGTCCGCCGGTTGGTCGCGGCCGTCGTCGCGGACCTGCATGACCCGCTGATCCCGGTGCTGATGGTCGGGGCGGCTGCCAGCGCGGTTCTCGGGTCGAGCGTGGACGCGGCGCTGGTCGCCGGGGTGTCGTTCACCAACGCGCTGCTCAGCGGCGCGCAACGGGCCCGCGCCGAAACGGCGCTGCGCGGGCTTGTAGCCCACCACATCCCGCTCGGCCGGCTCGTCACCACCGACGGCACCGCACTGGTAACGGCCGACCAGCTCGCCGTCGGCGACCTGGTCGACGTCCACGCGGCGGACGTCGTGCCGGCCGACGCCCGGCTGCTCACCGCGGACGCCCTCGAGGTCGACGAGGCGACGATGACCGGCGAGTCGATCCCGGTGACCAAGGACACCGACCCGGCGCCGGTGGCGGACTTCGCCGACCGGCGCTGCATGCTCTACGAGGGCACGACCGTGCTGGCCGGATCCGGCCGAGCCGTGGTCGTGGCGACCGGGCCGGCGACAGTTGCCGGGCGGGCCGCCCTGGCCACCGTCGGCTGTGGTGCGCCCGTCGGCGTGCAGGCACAGCTCGCAGGCCTCACCCGGGTGGCGTTGCCGCTGACCGGCCTGTGTGGGCTCGCCGTCGCCGGGCTCGGCTGGCTGCGCGGCAGTTCCGCGCGCACGGCAGTCGGCTCCGGAGTTGCCGTCGCGGTCGCGGCCGTGCCCGAGGGGCTGCCGCTGGTCGCGACCGTCGCACAGGCCGCCGCGGCCCGCCGGCTCGCCCGCCAGGGCGTCATGGTCCGCTCTTCCCGGGTAGTGGAGGCACTCGGCCGCACCGACGTTGTCTGCTTCGACAAGACCGGCACCCTCACCGAAGGCCGTCTGGTGCTGCGCGAGGTGGCCGTGCCCGACGACGACCGGTGGTGCCGTCTTCCCCCGCAGGCCCCGAACACCGCCGACCTGCTGCGCCTCGCCGCCGCCGCGTGCCCCAGTCCCGACGGGACCGTCGTCCACGCCACCGACAGGGCCGTACTCGCCGCCGCAAGCTCGCCACCCCTCGGGGACAGGCTGGCGGAGATGCCGTTCGAGACCTCCCGCGGCTACGCAGCCACACTGCTACGCGCCGAGAACGGAACGGTACTGGCCGTCAAGGGCGCGCCTGAGGTCCTGCTCGACCGCTGCCACCTCACCGAACCGGCCCGACACGCCGCCCGCGAAGCCGCCGAGCGGCTCGCCCGCGACGGCCTTCGGGTATTGGCCGTCGCCCATGCGGCCAGGCCCGCCACCACCGCCGGCCTCATCCCGCTTCCCCGCAACGGCAACCAGGCCATCCCCGACTCGGACGTGAACGGACTGCTCCTCGCGGGCTTCGTCGGCCTCGCCGACACCCTCCGCCCCACGGCCGCCGACGCGGTGACCCGCCTCACCGACGCCGGCCTGCGGGTCCTGGTCGTCACCGGGGACCACCCCACTACGGCCAGCGTCATCGCGCAGGAGGTCGGCGTCCCCGCCGCGCATACGGTCGTCACCGGCACGGACCTGCAACACCTCAGCGAAGACGACTACACCCGCCGGATCTCGTCAGCCGCGGTCTTCGCCCGCATGTCACCCGAACAGAAGGTCCGCCTCGTCGCCACGCTACAACACGCCGGCCACGTGGTAGCGATGACCGGCGACGGCACCAACGACGCGGCCGCGATCCGCACCGCCGATGTCGGAGTCGCCGTGCAGCACCGCGGCTCGGCCGCCGCGACCGGCGCCGCCGACCTGCTCCTCACCGACGCCGACGTCACCCGTCTCGCCGACGCCGTCCTCGCCGGCCGCCACATGTGGCAAGCGGTCACCGACGCGATCTCCGTGCTCGTCGGCGGGAACGCCGGCGAGATCGCGTTCACCCTGGCCGGCACCGCACTAGCCGGCACCGCGCCACTCAGCCCCCGCCAGCTCCTGCTGGTGAACTTGATGACCGACATGGCACCCGCGATGGCGCTCGCCGTGCGCGATCGCTCCCTCGCACAACCAGACGCCTCTCGCTGTCCAGTGCCGGAAGGTGGCCGCGAGGTCGGCCTGGACGAGGCACGCCCATCGGCGGCCGCAGGGGCGCTGCGGCGGACCGTGATCGTACGCGGCCTAACGACCGCCCTGGGCGCAACCGCAGCCTGGACCCTCGGCCGATTCACCGGCACACCCCGGCGGGCCTCGACCATCGGCCTGCTCGCGCTGGTCGGCACCCAACTGGGACAGACGCTCACCCTGGCCGGACCGGACCGGTTGGTCATGCTGACGGCGTTCGGCAGCGCCGCGCTGCTCGCCGCGGTGGTGCAGACACCGGTCATCAGCAGTCTGTTCGACTGCCGACCCATCGGACCGCTCGGCTGGACGACCGCGCTGACCTGCGCCACCGCCGCCACCCTCACTGCCTGGGCCTACGAACGCCTACGCAGCACACACCCCGACACGCACCGCCGGACCGCACACCCCCTAGACGCCCACCCGGCACCGACTCAGCGCGGCCATCATCATGACGATCCGCGCAGCGGTCCTGTCGACAGCACCCCGCCATCAGCCCCACCACGAGACGTCCCGCCGATCCCCTCACCTCCCGGTGAGCCGGCTTCACTCTAGGCCAACGCCGCCTCGCATCCGCGGCCGCCGGTTTGCGTGCCGACAACGGGGGGATATCGAGTGGTCATAAGGAGATGAGGGTCATGGCAGTAAAGACATACACCACAACACGGGAACATCGAGACAAAGAAGAGATGCGCGCGGCAGGCGGCCAGCGACAGGCCGAGAGCGCGCCGCTAGCCCCGCCGGCCGGCACCCGAGGAATGACCGTGCGGCTGCCGTTGCTCACCAGCCGGTTCGAGATCGGACGAGGAGCGGGCATGCAACCACCGTCACCGGGCAAGGCCGTCTACTACCTCGGCCTAGGCGGACTCGCCGTCGCAGAGATCATCGAATGGCCGGTCGCGGCGGCGATCGCCGCCGGCACCTACGTCGCCCAGCGCAGCCGCCCCGCAGCGTCATCATCCGTGCAGGAATCCCAGGCTGAGGCCGCCCGCAGGGAAAGCTAAACGCACACCGTCCGCAGCACGCCAATTATGTTACGGCTGGCTATGGCGGTTTCGTTCGGCCCCTTGAGGACAGCTTGAAGTGGCTTCACCCGTGGGGTGCTCCGAGACGCCGCGCGTCCCCGATCATCACGACACCGCCCCGCAGAGTGTCACCGGCTGCGGGAGCCGCCACGGTCACCGGAACCGTTCGCGACTCGCCCGCCCGCCCCTGCCTTCACCCGTGCCGGCCAGGCTGAGCTGCGCTGTCTCCAACGTCATCGCGCCATCGTGGACAACCCTGCGATGCGAACGAAACACGAGGTACCCAGCCCCGGCAGAGCGCACGCCGACCACAGATCGCCGGCTGATGATGATGAAGCGATCGCCGGCCGCAACCTGCGCCATTCACGTCGCGTCGAGCACAGTCGAATAGGCAACTCAAAGCTGTGAGGCAGCCATTGTTCGGCCTGCCGTCCCAACCGGCCGCCCAAGAGGCTATGCCCAGCTTCGTGATCATCCACCACGCCGGAGACAAAAGACCTGGCCGGGACCGGACAGCCTGCGGTCGCTGACCGCGCGAGGGACACCGCAGGCAGCGACGCCGACACGGCTCGTCGGCGCGACCCAATGCGTCGCGTTCTACGAGCCCGGACCTGCCGCGTCCGAACGGTCACCCCACTCGCGGATCGCCTTTTGCATCCCCTGATCGTTCTCGGGCCTGCACCTGCGGCCCGCCAGCCGTCTCTGCACCGACCGCCGGACCCACGAGTCACGGACAGAGCCAGGCCGACGTCGACAACGGTCCGATCAAGCAGCAGGCGCAACCGTGGTCAGGCGAGACATCCACTCCAGGTCACTGATCTTGACGTGGAGTTTCGCGGCGATCTGATCGGAGGGGATTCCGGCGTCCAGGGAAGCGCGGATCGCGTGCGCCCCGACCTCGGGTTCCACCGTCCGCCACAAACGCATCCTCGGCGTGCTGATCAATGAGTACCGCAACGCCGCTTGACGACTCCCACGACGATCACGTCAACCACAAAAGACCAGCTCACCGGCCGAAACCCGGATTCTGGGAGCCCCACAGCGTTCAGAGATCGGCCGCGGGGGGACCGAGGCTTCTCACGTTTCGATCATCCGAGGGTTGCGCTCATCGGTCGCCGCCCGTGACGGCTCGTGGATCACCTCGCAGCGTAGGACTACCGCCGCGCCTTCCGCGGTCTCGATGACCTCGCCGGTGGGCCGGTACACCACCGTGTGCGGGTTGAGCCACGACGTACCGAAGGTGAGCGTCTGGCCAGGGCGGACCACGAAGGTGCCGCCCCGGAAGGGCCCGTCGTCCAGGATCGCAAGCGTCACGTCAGACAGCACCATGCTCGGTAACTCTAGGTGACACGCTTGAGCGTCACCATTCATCCGCAGACGATCAGGGCGTTCCTCACACCGCGGCAGTTTCCGTCCCCTCGAGAGGGACGTAGGCCTACTCCCGAGGGTCCATCTGCCTGCGACTGGGGTGGGCGTGGAGGTCAGGTGGGGCGTCGCCGGGCCATGACGGCGCATGCGAGAACACCATCGGGCCCGGGGAGGCCGCGGCCGTCAGCGATCCACGCGGCGATGGCGCGCGGGACGTTGATCGGCGGGCCGGAGCTGTGCGTGACGTTGAAGATCGACCGGTACGTGTCTTGAGGGTTCTGGATGTTGACGACGGCCACGTCGGCCACGACACCGTCGAAACCGATCTGGGAGTAACGCAGGAGGCGACCGCGGGAGGCCAGGCTGTCGGCGTGCAGTCCAAGGTCGTCAAGAAGATCGGCGTACTGCAACCGTCCGGGTGCTGTCTCCTCGACCGACAGTTGCCTGCGGGGGCAGGCCGGACGTGCGGTCAGGTATCGGGATCCGGCGAGAAGGATGTGGCAGGCCGTCCGGTCCGCGGTCAGTGGTACGCGGGCGCGCTGCGCTCCGTCCGGCGTGCGCAGATGAAGCTCGGCGATAGTCCCGTCAAACACGATGCGGGACAGGTAACGGCCGCCCGGCTGGGCACGTTGCAACGCGGCCAGTTCGGTGAGGAGACGGCGTGGGCAACGGCCTGTCGCTGGGTCTTCTAACGTCGTCCTCGCCTCCGCGAATCTCGACGATCCCTTCCGACGGGACCGATGCGCAGACTACGTGGGGACCACGCTGGCGCGTTGCCCTCACCCAGGGTCCAGCCAGCGACATCACCCCGGAGGAACGGGCGGTGATCCGCTTGGCTCGGGCGGCGCCCGGCCTCCTGGGCATCATTCGGATGCGAGGTCCGGCCCTCGCGGGCTGGCCGGCACACAGCGGGCCCCGCTCGCCGCGTCTCGCGTACGCGGTGCCCGCACGGTCACGCCTATCTGATCAAGCCGGAAGAGTTTCATCCTCCCGTTGCCTAAATTCTGATATCCGGCAACTATGTGAGGGTGATGTCCTACGAGCAGGTCGAGAACACGCCCGATCCCCTCGACAGGGCGTCGCTTGCCGACGAACTGATGTGGACACCCCACCCCCACCGACTCGCCCTGCGAGACCTGCGCAGCGACGCGATCCGCGCATCCCTGGCCGCCGGAATCCCCTCCGACCAGATCGCCGCGAAACTCCACGTCAAAATCAGCGACCTTGAGTGGATGTCTCGCCTGACCACGGTTGCGCCTGCCGCTTGATCGGACCGTTGCCGACACCGATGCCGGCCTGGCTCTGTCCGTGACTCGTGGGTCTGGCGGTCGGTCACAGCAGCGGCTTGCGGGCCGCAGGAATTCCGCCCACGTCTACGCGATCGTCGCCGTCATCTCCTGCGCCCTAGCCACCATCGCTACGAGAAGCACCGGGGAGCCACCGGTCAACCAGCATCTGCGAAGCTGCGTCGGCGGCGCGCCACCGACGCAGCAGTGGCGCAGATCAGCGCGATCACCAGGATGAGCGGCCCCTGCCTGGCCAGCCAGGGGGCGACCTGCGGGTGGTTGACGAACAGCAGCTCGCAATGGGGCAGCGCAAGGAATGATCCGACCACAGTGACGGCGGTAAACCGCCGCCGTCGGGTGTCCTCGGCCATCGCCAGCGGCACCAGACCCCAGGCGAAGTACCAGGGGTAGAGGACGGGCCCGAGCAGGGCCAGGCACAGCAGCGCCAGCCCCGCGGTGGCCGGGACGTCGCGGTCCCGGATGGTCGCAAGCAGCCAGAGGAACACCCCCGCTGCCGCGACGACGCCGGCCGCCCGCACCGGGCCGAGCAGGTCCGTGAAAGGCACCGCGGACCCGTCCATACCCGACATCGCGGAGAGTAGGTCGGCGAGCCCGGTCGTCGGGGCATAGAGCGTCAACCCGGCCGACGGTGTTCCGACCGTGTGTAGCCAGCCGAACCCGTGCGGTACCAGGGCCGACAGGAGCACGGTGGTCGTCGCCACGACAGTGAGATCCCGGCCGGCGGCGACCGCTCCGACTACCGCCCGGCGCCGGATGGGCGCTGCCCGGGGCCCGGGGACTCCGGCCGTATCCATGGCAGTGATGGTCCGACCCGCCACCATCACAACGACGATGAGGACTGCGGGCCATTTGACCAGCGCTGCCGTTGTGGTCAGCACGAGCCCGAGGACGCCACGGCCGCGCGCCGCCGCGGCGAGACCGGCGGCGCCCAGCGCCATCATCAGCGCTTCCAGGTGCACGGCGCCGATGAGCTGCAACAGCACGATGGGGCTGCCGGCGCACGCCGCCACCGCCCAGGGCCGGCGGTCTACCGGCGCGATGCGGGCCACGCACACCGCTATCGCGGCGACCCCGAACACTGCCACCGCTCGCTGGATGAGCACCGCGCGCAGCAGGTCGCCGCTGGCCAGCCAGGTCGTCGCGCGCAGGAAAGCAAGCGCGACCGGACCGTATGGCGCGGTCGCCGACCTCCAGACCGGGTCCACTGCCAGCACCGCGGGATGCGCGCCGAGCGCGACAGGTCCGGCCGTGTACGGATCGAGGCCAGCCGCGAGCATGACGCCCTGCGCCGTGTAGCTGTACACATCCAGGCTGAGGATCGGCGGTCCGAGGATCACCGGAACGGCCCACGCCGCGACGATCGCGGCGACCCCGCGTACCGACACCGAGCCCCGGGCGGCGTGGCGGCACAACCCCCACCAGGATGCGGCCAGCAACGCGACCCCGCCAAGCATGACCGCGGGCACCAGCGACGGCCGGTCCAACGGCACCGGGTCGAGCAGCCCGTACCAGCGCGACGGCGCGACGACACCCGGCCGCAGCGCCAGCCGCCCGGCTGTCGCCGCCATGAGCGCCGACCCCGTCACACCCAGCCCGGCCAGCAGGCACAGAACCAACCGAGAGAGGCCACAGCGGCTGTCCTTCGCGGCCAGACCGACCGTCCGCGACCAGTCGTGTCCGGGCAAAACGTTCACCCGACCGACATCCGTGCCGGGGCAGCAGCACCCTGTCCCATCGACGTTCCTCCCCCGTCCTCGCCGCATGCCGCGCCAGCCTGACGGCCGTGCCTCGCCGCCAGTGGTCCGGGCGGGGACCTTCCGATGAACGTTGAGAAGGACGTCGACCGCGCGGGAAACGACCAGCCCCGACGACCATCCACCAGCTACGCGGACTCCTGCACCAACACCACAGCCACCGCCACCTACGACTATTAACCTGACATTCCGCCAGTCATCAGTGCATGGCCATTCCTTCTCCGCCTTCAGCCAGGCGACCTGCTGGGACCGCGCACGCGGGTGGCGGGCGTCAGGCTGGAATCAGGGCATGACCCGCAGAACCTCCGCCTGCTGCGGCTGTTCGTGGCCCAGCCCTGCAGGTCTGGAGGACGCCGCGTGTCCCTGTCGTCGGGGATCTTCCTCCGATCTGGGCGGACAGGCCCGACCCGTAGTTGTCGTCCCCGCACGCGCGGGGATCTTCCACTCAGTGAGTTCCACATCCAGGCCGGATCGGCCCTGTACGCGCGGGGCGGGGCGACTGGTAATTTCCGCTTACAAGTCGGGGTGGGCATCGCCAGGTGCGTCACCGCCGACGGAGGTCCGTTCAGCCGTGGCGAAAGCCGGTGCCGGAGCGGTCCCGTGGGTCTGGGCCCAGGCCCAGGTAGCGTTCGCGCAGGGCGTCCCAGGCGGCGAGCCGACTGAAATCCGGGGTGGCGGCGTCGATGAGCTTGAACGCCATGGCCAGTCCGGCGGCCCGGGAGCCGGGGCCTTTGGTGACTCGGGTGCGGTGGCGGACGGTCGCGAACGTGGACTCGATCGGGTTCGTGGTCCGTAGATGCACCCAGTGTTCGGCGGGGTAGTCGTAGAACGCCAGTAGGTAGTCGTAGAACGCCAGTAGTACGTCCAGATCATCGGTGATCTTCGCGGTGGCTTTGGGGAACTTCGCCCCGTAGGCGGCGGTGAACGTCTTCGCGGCCCGCTCGGCGTGCACCCGGTCCTCGGCGTTGTAGATGTCCGCGAGGTGCTTCTTCGCCCCGGGGTGCGCCGACTTCGGCAACGCGGCCAGCACGTTCGCGGTCTTGTGGACCCAGCAGCGCTGTTCCGCCGTGGCGGGGAAGACCTCGCGCAACGCGGCCCAGAACCCCAGCGCGCCGTCGCCGACCGCGAGCACGGGGGCGGACATGCCGCGCCGCGCGCAGTCACGCAGCAGGTCCGCCCACGAGCCGGTCGACTCCCGGTAGCCGTCGGCGAGGGCGACGAGTTCCTTACGGCCATCCGCGCGGACCCCGATGAGGACGAGCAGGCACAGCCGGTCCTCGTCCAGGCGGATGTTGACGTGGATGCCGTCGGCCCAGATATAGACGTAGTCCACGCCGGACAGATCCCGGGCGGTGAACGTCTGGTAGTCGGCCTGCCAGCTGCTGGTCAGCCGGGTCACCGTGGACGCGGACAGGCCGGCACCCGAACCGAGGAACTGCTCCAACGCCGGGACGAAGTCACCGGAGGACAGGCCGTGCAGGTAGAGCAACGGCAACACCTCGGCGATCTTCGGGGAGCGGCGGCACCACGGCGGCAGGATCGCCGAGGAGAACCTCTGCCGTTGCCCGCTGTCCGGGTCGACCCTGCGGTCGTTGACCCGCGGCGCGGTCACCTCGACCGCACCGGCGGCGGTCATCACCTGCCGGGGCTGGGCGTGGCCGTTACGGACCACCAGCCGGCGGCCCCGGTCGTCGCGCTCGTCGGCGAGCTCGGCGATGTAGGCGTCGACCTCGGCTTCCAACGCAGCCGCGAGCATCCGCCGCGCACCTTCCCGCACGATCTCATCGATCAGCGACGGCCTGGCCGCCTGACCGTTCTCGGGCGTGCTGTCCTCGGGTACTACCGTGAGCACGGGCGTGCCTTCCCGACCGACGCGTCAACGTCGGCCTGGCTGAGACCTCAACCTCGATCACCGGGAAGGTACGTCCTCCCCAGCCGATCCACAGGTCTCAACCATTGCTCCGGATCGAAGGGCAACAGGCTGAGATCGACGCTGCGGTGATCTCTGGCGAGATGGGCGAGTTCCATGCCGGGCGACTTCACAAGGCGCTAGACGAACGCCTGAGCGCGCTACAGCAGCAGATCGACGCGACCCGCCGAACGGCCGTAGTCCTCGACCCGAACCAGGCCATGAGGCAGTGGAACGCGCCCGAACCCGAGCAGGGCACACCGGCATGGCAGGCATGGCTGACCGCCCGTCACGTGGTCCTGGCGGAGTTGATCGAACGTATCGAGATCGCTCCCGGTCTACAGGGACGCGGGCCGTTCGATCCCGATCGCGTCCACGTGGCCTGGCAGAATGAGGAGAGCACCGCCTAGACGATCCCGTGCCGTCTCCGCATCACCCCTGCGACGGTCCGCATCACGCTTTGACTGACCGCAACACCCCATGATTAGGTCCGTCTACGGCCGTCCTGTCACCCCCCCCGACAGGGCGGCCTTCTCTTACCCCGACACGCCCCTGCGGGGCTCCGTGGTCGACGTACAGCGCCGCCTGGACACGGTGACGGGGAGGACCTCGCCGACGACGAGGTCGAGCGGTACGCGGCGATGCTGCGGCGGCAGGGTCTGAGCGGTCGCGGTTATACGGTCCGGCGTAGGCGCGCCGGTGTCGCAGAGTGCGGCACACCGATCTTCGAGATCGTGCTGTCGGTGCCGGGTACAGGCTCCGCCACCGCTTAACGCGCTGTACCTGGCCGCGTGCCCCCGGATGGGACACGTCGGCATCTTCCCGAAGGCCCGTCTGATCTTGTGTCATCGTAGGTCGAGCAAGGACAGGCCGAGCACGCGGACGACAGCCTCCAAATGCCACGCCAAAGCCCCCACTGACCGACCGTGGGGCACGGGTGCCACCCGACCAAAAGGCAGCTAGCCGAAGTCCTGCGGCGGCGAACCCGGTTACTCGTGTGATCTTTCACGGATTGGCGTTCCCGCATGCCCGAATCTGCTGTACCCGATGTCGACGAGGTGGAATCGCCTCGCGATCAATGGCTGCGCCTGACCCTCGCTCGCGCCCCGAAACTGACCCCACGGACCGAGGCCCGCATCGCGCTAGTCCTTACCGGTGTCGACCGTCAGGACACCCGCGCCGCCTAGACCTCGTTTAAACGCATCGCACTGCACACCCCCATTTCGCCATGCCCTCACCCCACAGGAGCAAGCTATTTACCAGAAGGAAAGTGAAGGCGTATGCCGCCGTTGTGGCAGCCACGGCGAGCTAGCTAAGGCGGGTCGCTACGCGGACGGTACCCAGCAGTACAGGACAGTCTGTAAGCCGTGCGAGGCCGCGCGGGCGCTCGCCTACTGGCGGTCGAAGAACCCAGGCGCGGATCGGATGATCCGGATTCCCGTCAGCGAACACGAGAAGGAAGATCGCGCATGACTGCCATCGCTCCCGGGGTAATCCCAGTCCACCACATGGATTGGCGATTCGGTGCGGCTCCCCTGATCACCGACCTGTGTTTCCGCGCGCGGTTCATCGCGATGACGTTGGACATTGACGACTGGGAGCCCGTAACGATGACCATCGTCAATCAATGGTGCGCCCTGGACGATCACGCCGAAGCCGATCTGGCGCCAGTGGTCGGTGAAGATCTCGGTGACGAGGGACAGCAGGGTCTCGGTGTCGGTGGGCAGCGCAAAGACGTGCAGGGTGCCGTTGCCGAGTTCTTCGGTGACCCGGTATTCGGTGTCGGTGGTCAACGTCGTGTCCTCTCCGCGGCCGGGCTCAGGGGGCAGTCTCCGCAGGTACCGCCGCCCGGCACCCGGTAGAACAGGCAGCAGCTCCGCCGGACCACCGAGGAGACCGCCAGTCCGCCGTCGGAGGTGACGGCGTGGACGGTCGTACCGGCGAGCGGCGGTGTCGCCAGCAGCGCGGCCGCCATTCGGGGAACGTCCTTCGTGCGGGTGACGAGCGGGGAGGCGGCCAGTACCCGCGTCGAGCCGACCAGCGCGGACGCGGCGTTGCCCCAGAGCAGGCGCGGGGCGAGCCGGGTCTCACCCCGCAGGGCCGTGAAGTAGGGCCGCAGGTGGTCCTCGACGACGATCTCGCGGAGCAGGTCGACGGCGTCCGCCAGGCTCTCGACGCGCCAGCCGGCGGTCTCGTCCACGATCAGCCGCACGGGCGCGGTGAGCCTCGGCTGCACCCGGAGGCGGGGTGGGGGCAGGTCGGGGACGATGCCGGCGGTCGCCCAGCAGCCCAGGGCCACCGACCAGAGCCGGGCGGCGTGGCCGAGCGCGAGGGTGGACGCGGCGACCCGTCGTTCGACGCCGCCAAGCCGTTCGTTCACTCCGTCGACCGCGGCGGCCAGGGCCGCCCCGCCCCGGTAGAGCTCGTCGACACGAACCGGCACCGGCCCGGCCCCACCCACCTCGCCGGCACCGGCGAGATCGACCGCGATGTCGGCCTCGAAGTAGGGACTGATCTCGGCGAGCCTCCGCAAGGCGCTCGCCACCTCGGCGGCGGACACCGCCGACGCTCCCGTGACGGCCGGCACCGCTGCGGCGGCCGGCACCGCTGCGGCGACCGGCACCGCCCCGGCGGTCGGCACCGCCGGGGCGGGCCGCCGCCCCGCTCCGGTCATGTCGGGCTGGCCCGTCACACTGCCTCCCGCAGCTCGAAGGTCCTGGTCACCGGGTCAAAGCGCAGGTCGTCGCCGTCGAAGGTGGTGTTCACCGCCCCGGAGGCGATCACCTCCGCCGGGCGGCCCGTGTGCAGGGTCCCCGTCCGGTCGAGGAGCCACACGCCGTCGGCCACGCGGAGCGAGAGCTCGAGGTCGTGGGTGGAGACGACGACCGCGAGATCTCGTTCCCGGGCGAGGCGGCGCAGCAGGGCGGTGACGGCGACGCGGGACGGTGCGTCGAGGAAGGCGGTCGGCTCGTCGAGCAGGACCAGCGTCGGTTCCTGGGCCAGGGCGCGGGCCATCATGACCCGTTGCCGTTCGCCGTCGGAGAGCTCGTCGGCCTCGTGCCCGGCCAGCACCTCGCAGCGGGCCCGACGCCGGAAGCCGGCCGGGCGGTAGCCAGCCGCCCGGTAGCCGACCGCGAGCCCCTCCATCCGCAGCCCATCCGCTTCGGCGCCCGGCATCAGGCCACCCCCGCGGCGCTCGCCCGCGCCCGGAGCAGGACGGCGATCACGATTGGCGCGCCGGCGATGACCACGCCGAACCGGCCGCTGCCGGCGACCTGCGCGGTGAAGGTGCCGCCCGACCCGCCCACCCCGGCGAGGGCCGCGGTGAGGGCCCGCGGCAGCCGGATCTGGCCGACGACGACCGTCCAGCGGGGGTCCCGGGGCTCGGCGCCGACCAGCACCCGCAGCGTCTCGTCGAGGGGGACGGCGACCGAGCCGACGGCCAGCGCGAGCAGGAACAGCACGGCCACGCCGACGGCCAGCCCGGCGAGCACCAGCGGGCGGCGGGACGACAGGCTGCCGCCGGAGATCGCGGGGATCGCCGGCGATGCCTGGACGGTCGCGGTCAAGTGATCTTCTTGTAGAAGGCGAAGTCGTGGCCCGGCAGCGCATCCGGGTGCAGGATCGCGACGAGGTCGCCGAGAACCAGCAGGAGTGTGGCGCTCAGGGCCACCAGACGTGCGCGCATGCCAGAACAGGCCGCCTTCCAGCACCTCGTGGACGGTGTTCGCGGGTGCCGTGGCCGGTCTCCTGGCTGACGGGTGGTGCGTCGCCGGCCGCCTTCCCAGGCGGCGGTACTCGGCGCCCAGTGACTTCCCCGGTGGGCGGGGACTGGCCGGCGACATCCCGATCACAGTGGCGAGGGCCGCTCCGGCGTCACACCGGCTTCCCGAGCACCACGGCCGACAAACCGTACGACCAACGCGAGTCACCTGCAAGACCATGCAGATGTTTTCGCGGGTGCTGCGCCCATCACGGATGGAGGCTGATCCCGCCCGGCGGCGCGGTATCCGGCTCGTCGGGCCACGGTCTGAGGGTCGGATGCACAACCGCCACGGGCAGGTGCCCGGTCGACGTGGATGCGAGAATCTCCACATGCACCGGCTGGACGACCAGAACCGGGCCCGGATCATCGAGGGCGACCGGGCCTGCGACGCCGTCGCCGCCATCGGTGACCGCGCCGAGGTGACGCGGTGGGCCGCCCGGTTCGCCATGCTCGGCGAACCGGGCCGGCTCGCCATCCTGCTCGCGGTGCACTACGCCGGCCCGATCTCCGTCTCGGATCTGGCCACCGCCGTCGGCATGAACGACGCCGCCGTCTCCCAGGCACTGCGGGTCCTGCGCCAGCAGAACGCCGTGCTCGCCGAGCGCGACGGCCGGATCATCCGCTACAGCCTCGCCGACCCCGCCGTCGCCGACCTGCTGGGCCGCGTCCGGCCCGATCCTCAGCTCCACCACCGGTCCGGCCAGCCCGCCCGCTGACGCCCGCCGGCAGGCAGGCAGGCGAGCCACAATCGACCTGCTCGACCTCACCGCGCTCGCCGACCGCCACGTCGACGAGCTCTCCGGCGGCCAGGCGCAACGTCGTCACGTCGGGAACCCCGGCCGACGTCTACGCCGCCGACCTCATCGAAACCGTCTACGGGCTCCCCGTTGACGTCGACCTCCGCGACGGAACACCCGAGGTCAGAGCCGCCTTGCCCATTCCCGGTGGGCGGCGCTGACGCCTGGGGGAATGGCGGAAGGCCTCCCCACTGGCGGGACGCCGACGGCGGCGTAGCATCGGACTGGAGCAACAGCCACCCGGGTCGTGACCCGCGAGCGGCGCCCATCCCGGGCGCACCTGTGGCCCTTTTACGGAGCGACTTGATGGACTCCGACAACCTGCTCAAAGCGATCCAGCCTGAGCCGGCCGCACTCGGCAGACACTACGGCTCCTGCGACGGCAAGGCCGCCCTCGCCCGCGAGACCAGCCCCGGCAGCTGGCAGGTGAAGGTACGCGATCCGATCAACCGCCTGGCCGGCCACGACGGCTGGATGATGCTCGGCACCGGCTGGAGCACCCTGGCCGAAGCACGCGCGGCCACCGGGCTGTCCTAGACATCAGTACCCCTGGCCGCAACCTCGTCAGCCAGGCGGCGGGCCGAGGTCGCGAGCGGTCCAATGCGAGGACCCACTGGCCGGGCCAGGTGCCCAGGACCGGGACTGGAAGTCCCCGAAGGAGCCCAGCGCCACGCTTTCGGGGACGGATGCCCCGTGGACCGCCGAGTGGTCGGGTTTCACGCCCGGCCTGCTCGAACGGGGCCGCCGGGCCCTCCGTCAGCTGGTTTTCGTCGGGTTCACGGCTGGCACGCTGCCGGGGTGGCAGACCCTGAAGGGTGCGGCGCTTCCGCCCCAGTGCACGACGCGTCCCGACCAGAGCGGGGCGCAGTTGTCGGTGGTCAGAGCTCGCAGCGTGGTTCCATCATCGATGCCGTTACCGAATCCTCGCAGACCACGCCGTCTGCCGTAGCGGGCGACATTGACCAGCCGGGTCACAGCAAGTCGACGCGATGCGCGGACCGGATGGGTTCCCATGGCGGTACCGACGCGCGGTCACGAACGTCGGTTCCACCAACGTCCGAATAATTTGACGGCCACCTGGTGGCGGTGTTCCAGATCGTGGCGGAGGTCGGTCAGGCCAGGTCGTCCGGGCGCGGATCCGCCGCTTCGAGACGGGTGAGGTCGGCGCCCGAGACGTCCAGCGGAATGGTTGTCAGGCGGGCGGACAGGCGCTCCACAGTGGAGACGACCCGCTCGAGATCCTCGCCGTCGAGGAAGGCGTGGAGGCTGTCCGCGATGCTCTTGGCCAGGTCGGCGGCGAAGCTGAGGCTCGGCGCGTGGTCCCAGGCGGCGCTGTCGTAACCGCTGCGGGCCAATGTCAGGACGCTGGCGAGATCGCTGGCCAGGTCGACGGCGACGGAGCGAGCCTCGTCGAACTCGGCGTCGCGGCTGGTGACATCGTCACGCGGGATCACTATGCCCGAGGAAGTCGCCGTTTCGAGACCCTCCCGCAGCGACCTTTCGAGGCTGCGTGCCTTCGCGCGAGCAGCGAGGATCTCTGTCACGAGCGTGTGGTTCTTGACCGGTCCAGGCTGCGCGCCGGACTCCGGTCCGGGCCCTGGATACGCGGCGCCTGACCGGTGTCGTGGTGCTGGTACCGGAGTCGAGGGCGGGGCGGGGCGAGCCGGTTCGGGGGCTGGCAGGGGCGGGCGTGCCGCGGACTGCGCGGGGAAGGCCGGCGTGGCGGCGGGTTTCGCCCGCCCGGCGTGCAGGATCCTGATCTGTTCGGTCAGCCGGGCGGTGGCGGCGTCCGCGGACAGGCCGAACAGGTCGAAGGAGACGATCTGTCCGAGGAGTCCGGGCCGGGGGCAGTCGGCGATCCTGATGGGGATCAGCTTCCTGGCGAAACCCAGCGGGTCGGCGGCCTGCGCCGCCTGCCATTCTGTCTGGCCGTAGACGGAATTCAGATAGGCGTGCGACAGCAGGGCGATTGTCCGGGCGGCTTTCATGATCCCTTGCTGCATCCCGGCCATCCAGTTGGTGCCCGGGATGAAGTCCCAGGCCTGCACCAGAACCCGGTAGCCGGCTTCCTCCAACTGCCAGGCGACCCACTCCGCCCATTCCTGATCGGCAGCGGTGTAGGAGATGAAGAAATCCGGTGAGTCAGACAAACCAGGCACGTTCACACGCCACCCGTCGTCGAGGACCTGTTGACCCGTGAGTTCGGGACGGCGACTGCGGACTGGTCTTGACGACCCGCGAGTCTGGTCCTGACGGCCCGCATAACGCGGATCATAACGACCATCGGGGTCCGCCCGCCGGGCCGGCTGCGCGGTCTCCATGCCAGGTCGCGGTGCTGGTCTTCAGCACGCAGGTCCGGCTCGACGCCGCACACCCGCATGATCTCCATCGCCCGGGCATGCACGCCACGCGCCCTCGGCAGCAGCGACTTGGCGCGCCTCTTGTCCACCAGCGCAGATCGCCGCCGCCGCGCGGAACCTGTTCGCCGCGGACGGCTACGTCGCGACCACGATCACCGCGATCACCGAGGCCGCCGACATCCCCGCGCCGACGATCTACTCCGCGTTCGGCGCCAAGGCCAAGATCCTGCAGGCCATCGCCTGGGGGGTGACGGCGACCCTCGACGTCGACGCCAGCCACGAGGAGGCGATCGCGCAACCCGACCCGGCCCAGGGCCTGCGGCTCGCCGCGCACCTCGCGCCCGGGGTCAGCGTCAGCGGCGGCGTCGACGTCTACGTCGCCCTCGTCCTGCCCGAGATCTACCGCACCCTGGTGCTCGAACGCCGCTGGACCGTCGACCAGTACGAAACCTGGCTCGCCGACACCCTCATCCACCAGCTGCTGCCTCGCAGCTGAGGCGTCGAGACCGCTGAGGCGCCGGGAACCACCATGATCGGAGTGGCCTCCGCCGTCGAGAAGCTTCCGCTCCGCCGTGTCCGGTTCCAGCCACCCTCTCGATCACGGCTGCCCGTGGACGGACCGACATAATCAGGTCACAGAGGAGCAGAAGCACCACGGCACGAACCCATCCGACCGCAGCGCAGCACCACCGACGACGAGAGGCCGCGACGTGAGTCAGACTCCACCGCCGTTCCGCTGGAACAGGATCACGGACGAGCTGAACCCGGTCGATCTCAAGACGGACCAGCCGCACTCGGCGCGGATCTACGACTACTACCTGGGCGGCAAGGACAACTTCCCGGCGGACCGCGAGGCCGCGGAGCAGGCGTTGACCGTCGTCCCGAACGGGCGCGTCGCCGCCCGGCAGAACCGGGCCTTCATGCACCGGGCGACCCGCCACCTGGCCGCCGAGGTCGGCATCCGCCAGTTCCTCGACATCGGCACCGGCATCCCGACCTCGCCGAACCTGCACGAGACCGCGCAGGCGATCGCCGCCGACACCCGGGTCGTCTACGCCGACAACGACCCGATCGTGCTCACCCACGCCCGTGCGCTCCTCACCGGCACCGCCGAAGGCCGCCTCGCCTATCTCGACGCCGACCTGGCGGAACCCGAACGGATCCTCAACTCGTCCGAGCTACGCGACACCCTGGACCTGACCCGACCGGTCGCACTCAGCCTGATCTCCGTCGTGCATTTCCTTCCGGACTCCGCCGACCCCTACCGCCTCGTCCGCCGGTATCTGGACGAGCTTCCGTCCGGCAGCTATCTGGCCCTGACCCACCTCACCGCCGACTTCGCGCCGGACGAGATCGGGCGGATGGCCGCCGTCTACGGCCAGCGTGGCGTCGTCGTCAACCCACGCCCCCGCGCCGCGGTCGAGCGTTTCTTCGACGGCCTCGAACTGGTCGAGCCGGGCGTGCAGGCGGTAAGCCGCTGGCGCCCGCAGGACGTGGACGACGAGGTGACCGACGCCAAGGTCAACATGTACGGCGGCCTCGCCCGCAAGCCCTGATCTCCCGACGCCGCCACCCCGGGGTTTCCACGCTGCCCGCCGACCCGAACAGCCACGGCAGAAGGCACGCCGCCGAAGGTCAGCCGGGGCAGCCGGCAGCGTTCGCCGCGACTGATCGACGACCTCTCCGAGGGTCGCGGACTGCCGGGAGTTCCGGCCAGGAGAACTCGCCCCACAGCCAGGGCTGGCTGTGGTCTCTGCCCAGGGAAAACGTCTTCGCTCGGCGATGATGAGCCGGTGCTGATCGTGTGCCGCTGGTGCGTCGAGGAGATCCTGGTGCCGATCGTCGGGGCGGCCGGGTACTGCTCGTGGGACTGCCAGGAGGCGGCCGTCCACCGCCCCGCTGCCGACGACGAGCTGGCGCCTACCGCTGGCCGGCCCAGGTTACCGAGGCGGGTTCGGGTGCGCCGACGGCCTGTTCGACCGGCCCTGCGCGATTCTTGAGGGCTCCCCCTCGGAGGCACGCCCGGTCTGCCGGGGGGCGAGGTGTTACTCGTGCGCGGACGACGCCGGCCGCCAGCGGTGGTGTGGCTTCCACCCCAGTAGGGAACGGGCGCCGGCTGTGTCGATCAGTGACCGGAACGGTTCGCCGTCGTACTCGGGGCCGCCCTGCCACGGCACGTCGGGAAGAAGCCGTCCGACCAGCTCGCGGGAGCCGTGCTCGGCCGAGGAGATGTCGGCGGCGCACAGCAGGAGCCGGTGATGGCCGGCCAGCGGGACGGTCAGCGCCCGCTCGACCGCAGTGGCGAGGTCGCGCACGTCGAGGAAGGCGCCGTACTCCCAGATCGGGGACCACTCGAAGGAGGGGGTGTCCCGTCGGGCCTGCCGGATCGCGGCGTAGGTCGCCGCGGTGAATACACCCGGCGGGCGCAGACAGACCGTGGCGATGCCGGTCGCGGTGGTGGTGGCCGCGCACATCTGCTCGGCGAGCCATTTCGACAGGGCGTACGGCCCTACGGGGGCCGCGGGATGCTGGTCGTCGAGGGGAAGGTAGGCGGGTTCGCCGCGGCCGCCGAAGCATCCCAGTACGTGCACGCTGCTCATCAGGATCACCCGGGACAGGCCGTGGCGTTCGGCTGCCCGCAGAACGTTGCCGGTGCCGAGCACGTTGACTTCGAAGATCATCCTGTCTGATCCGGTGGTGGCGGGTCCGAACCGTGCCAGGTCCGGGTCGGTGACGGGTTCGTCGACGGCGGCCAGGTGCACGACCGCGTCGCAGCCGGCGCAGGCGCGTTCGACAGCGGCGGTGTCGCGGACGTCGTGACCGTCGACGAGGTCGAACCCGACGGTCTGATGCCCAGCCGTGGTCAAGGTGGCCGTGACCGCCATGCCCACAGGGCTCTGGTCGCCGGTGACGAGGACGCGCACAGCGTGAGCCAACCAGCCGGACGCTGCCTCAGCGAACCCATTTCGGGCTGGCCAGGCTCGCGGGTCGTCTTGACGGCGCCGGTGGGGTGGATGACGCTGGTCGGGCCTCGGGATACACGCCCCGGTGGAAGTGATGCCCCGGCTCTCCGGACGGTGAGTAATGCTCCTGCGGTTCCGCCTTTGACGACCACCTTCTTCCCCCCGTAACGATGGGTGACACCCCGGGTGTGGGCCGTCAGTCGGTCGATCCGCCGAAGGCGTGAGGATCGGCCGGGCGGAAAAGTGTGCTGCCGGTGGAATTGGCTACTCCGCCCGTATAAACCGCGTCGTAGGCGGAGAAGTCCTCGTCGTAGTTCGTCAGCGCCGTTATCCGAAAAGGTTGCCCGTTGTTGTCGATCACTTTGGTTGTCAGCTGGCTGGCCGCCGCGATTTTGAGCTGGATTGTGAACTCGCAGTACTGGCGCAACGTCCGGGGAAAGATGGTGACCGCCTGATTCTCGCCGGGCCGCAGCGAGATCGTGTACGAGTTGAAGTAGTTTCCGACGAAACTGTCATGATCGTCGAGGATCTGCGCGGTGCTGCTCTGGCTGTCCAGGTCGAAGCCCAGGCGGACACTCGGGTCCGCACCGGCGGGCGGCGAGTAGAACAGGGTTCCCGTCGCCGGTTCACGGCAGTTTCGGACAGCCTCCATGCCCGTGATCACCACCTCGTCATCGGCGGTTCCTCGAAGTACCATGCGGATGGTCGCAGCGCGGCCGTCCAATGCTGCGCCTTTCTTGAGGAACCAGTCGAAGTATCCCTGCGTGTCGCGCATCTTTTCCACCTCGACCGCGTCCCCAGAGGTGAATCGGACGGGGCCAGGGACAACGAATATCTCCGACCCGTCCATCGAGAACGTCACGGAGTCGACGGCTACCGGGTCAGTCGTGGTGGGTTGCGATCCCGCTATCGGAACGAGAACTAGTATGAGCACAAGCACGCCTACGCCGCCCCCGAGGGCTAACAGCAGGCGCGCCCTGCGGTTTCGCCTACCGCGCCCGAGCGCGGTATCACGCTTGTCGAGCGGACTGATGAAAGCGGAGTTCTCCGGATATACTTTTCCGGCCTCGGTCGGAATGCGCCGCCGGCCGTCCACAAGCACGCCGGCCTCGAGTAAGCGGCTGATTTCCGTCCAGAATTCGACGGGGGTGCTTGCCTGCCAGGGCTGTCGTGCCGTCTCCAGGCCGGCGGCCTTGAGGATAAGAATAGCCTGTTGTTGCTGAGGGAAAGCGGTGGAGAGTGCGGTGATCTCCTCGGCCGACAATGCTTCGGAGGTCACTTCGTACCTCCACTGAATTTTGACGCTGCACGCAACTGAGCACGCCCCCCGACACGCTGGACAGTCCCGGCAGCATATCGCACTCTACGTCCTTGACCGCGGCGGCCGCGGCTTACCAGGTCAGCAGGGCGAGCCCGTCCTGATCCTGCATTCGATGTCCTCCCGGTCGTCGAGATCCTGGTGCATGTCATCCAGCTCCAGACCGGCGAGGAAGAGTGCGACGGCCAGGAAGGCGAAGAACAGGAGCAGGAGCGCGACAGCCGCCACAGAAACCATCCGGCCGTTTGACACAGTCTTGGCTGGCATCGGATTTTCGGGCTTCGCCGCAAAGTAGATCACGGGCACCGTGGAACCCACGGCGAAGTCCCCGGGCATCACTCCCTCACGTTCCGCCCCACCGGCGTCCAGGAATCTGACCCGCACTCGATGAGGCGCCTCCAGCGCCCTGCCCGTAAGACGCCGTTCGGTCCACGATTCCAGTACGGCAGCGTCCGCACGCACCCCCTTGATCCGCAGGAATACCAAGGGCGCCAGCTTCACATAAGCCTTGAAGATCGCGAATGCCAGAGGTAACACCAGTACAAGAGAGAAAATCAAGTCGGGTCCTCCTCGGCGGGCCTCCGGGCGGCGGGTGCACCCGTTGCGGGTGCGCCAATCGTCGCGTCTGTCAGCCGAACGGTCCAGCCTTTCAGGTAAAGATAATAAAGTGGACTTAAGATGCCGCCCGACCTGGGCTGATAGCCCCGCTTCGGGTTGCGGTCGGCTCCGCGTCACGTATACGCGGTGCGCCGCATTCCCCGGGGGTTCGCGTACTCGTCGGCCCACCGGGGCGGAATCCAGCCAGCTGGCGTGATTCCTGACCGGAGGTCGCCGGGGCCGAAGCAGGCCGTGCTTCCCGAACCGTTCCTTCCGGGATTCCGGAACTGCCGGGTCGAGTCAGCAGAGCGTCGTCACCGCGACGCCGCGGACAGCCTCACTTGCAATCCAAGACCTGTTGGTTCTCCAAAATGTGCTGGAGATCGTAACATCGCAAGGCACGCAAGGCACGCAAGGCACGCAAGGCAGTCGAGCAGCGGGGACTTCGATGCCCGTGCTGGCCCCCGCGCCGTGACACGGCGCGCCTGCGACCAGGACTGTTCCATTTGTCGGTGATCACCGACCGTGCGGTGGATACGGCGGATGTCGCGTATCCGGGTGTCGTTACCGCGGCGCCGAGCCGGTCCGGGTCGACACGCCATACGCGCAGGCGGTTCCTCTCCGCGTTCGCCGAGTGCGGCCTCGCGCGGGTCGCCGACGTCGCGGAGCTCGACCTGGCCGACGCGGACCTTGACGGCCGTCAGGTAGGACTCGAACTCGACGCGGGCGAATTCCACGACAAGCGGCTGGCGCTGCTACGCCCGCAATGGGACGCCTTCCGCGCATGGCTGCACGCCCACCGGTGACCGCTGATCGCGTGTCGCGTTCGTGCACCGTGACCTGCCACGCCATCGTGCACGGCGGCGCAGACCACAACGGGTCACCGGGACGCCCCGCGAACTCGACGGCATCCGCCCCACCCGGCAGATCGATCTCTGCGGCGCCGCCCTGGCTCCGGCGGTTCGCGGCACATTCGGCGAGAGCGTGCGGTTCGATGAAGGAGACCCACACCGTCACGTAGATCGGACAGCCGGCGGTCAGCTCCTGGCAGGACGCCGGAGGCTACAGCACGATGATCAACCCTGCGCGACGCATCCCCCGCCGGCCCCAGACCTCTCCGGAACTCACGAACGGCGAACTTCAGAAAGCCCACACGCGTGGACATGACCAGCTGGCGGGCACACGCCCGCACCCTGGCGGACCAGGTCACCCATCCCGGCTCCCGCTGGCACCGGGCGCTCGTCGACACACCGCGGCACCGGTTCGTGCCCGCCTGGTGGGACGACAGCGGCGGGCCGTGGGCGCTGCGCCGTGGTCCGCTCGCCGGCGCCTACGCGAACCGGTCGCTGGTCACCCGGGTCGGCCCGCTGCACGCCGACCTCGCCAAGGACGACGATCACCCGCAGGGCCGACCGACCTCGTCGTCGACCGCGCCGAGCCTGGCCGTGACGATGTACCGCTACGGGCATCTGTCCAGGGGCCTGGACATCGCCGACGTCGGCACCGGGTCGGGATATGGGGCGGCCCTGCTCGCCCGCCGCTACGGGTCCCGGCACGTCACCACCCTGGACGTCGACCCGTACCTGGTGTCCGCCGCCGCCGGCCGGCTGGCCGCCCTCGACCTGTGCCCGACGGCGCTGACCGTGGACGCCACCGGCCCGCTGCCAGGCACCTACGACCGGATCGTCTCCATGGTCGTTCCCAGCATTCCGCCGAGCTGGCTGGCCGCGCTGCGTCCCGGCGGCCGGCTGGTCACCACCATCCGCGGCACGTGGATCATCCTCACCGCGACGAGAACCCCCGACGGGGTGTTCGGGCAGGTGGAACGGGACTGGGCCGGGTTCATGGATGTTCGCAGCGGCCCCGACTACCCTCCGGTCGCGACCATCGACTTCGACCGGATCGCCGAGCGGGACGGTGAACAGGTGGGCGTCGGCCGGTACCCGGTGCTGCAGGTCGCCGACGCCTGGGAGTTGTCCACCATGCTCCACCTGGCCGTCCCGGGTATCGAGCACCGCTATCGCCGCGGGTCCGACGGCCGGCACACCGCGCTCATGGCCCACCCTGACGGGTCATGGGCGCGGGGAACCGCGATCGGTACCGATCCGCCGACGGTGCACCAGGGCGGGTCCCGCCGGCTGTGGGACGCGCTCGACGCCGTCCGGGACGACTGGCTCCGCCTCGGATGGGCCCCGTTCCTCGGCGCCCGGGCGATGATCCGCGACGACGGCACTGTCAAGCTCCTCCGCGGCGACTGGCGGGCAACCATCCACGCCGTCCCGACGCCCTAGGAACGAGACGGAGGCCCGGCCGTCCAGCGCGGCGCGCCTGGCCTCCGCTGGCATCGCAGGATGTTCCGCCGCCCGGGCGTGGGATCGGTACCCACGCCCGGGCGGCGAAGGACATGCCCGCCGTGCGCTCAGCCGACGAGGACCGTGGTGATGTCCATCTGGTGGACGGCCGTCGACGTGCAGGCTGTGGCGACCGCCGGCGGGTCAAGCGACAGCGAGTGCATCGACCCCGGCGGGTTGACCTTCAGGGCCCGGACGGGCGCGGTCTCCCCCGGTTGGGCACAGCCCACCTGCAGGCCAGGCTGCACGGTGTGCAGGACTGCGCGTGCGGATTCGCCCGGCTTCAGGAACACGACCGGGCCGGTCGGGCCGGTGTGGGCGGCCGGGGCGCCGACCTGCTGGCCGTCGTCGCCGACGAAGGACACCTGGGGGAATCCCTGCAGCCAGCAGGCCGCCGGCCCGGTGTTGGTCAGGACGAGCTGCTGGAAGATGTTGCCCGCGCCGGGGTCCGGGCGGGTCGAGCTCAGTGTCAGCGACGAGCCCGGACACATCCCGGACGGACCAGCGGCACCGCCCGACCACATACCGCCGGACGCCATGCCGCCGGACGACATGCCCGCCGGGGGACCGCCCGCCACGGCGCTGGCACCGCCTCCCACGGCCAGCCCGATGAAACCGGCGGCGGTCAGCGCGGCGCTGGCGAGCAGCAACGCCTCCCGGGAACGAGCCGCGTGCCGGCGGGAAACCGGCCGGGAAACCGGCTCAGGCCGGCCCAGCGGCTCTTGCCGGTCCAACGGTCCGGGCCCGTCCGACGACCGGTGCCAACTCACCTGCCCCAGCACGCTCGAGTGTCCCGGTCGAGTCGAACGCCTGCTCCTGGTCGGCTTTCCGTGGGTGTGCGGCTCGTTCACGGCGACCTCCCCAGTCCGGCGCCCGGATAGGCACGACGCCGGAATGCTCATGCGGTGCCTGATACGCATCCAGTTGCGGAGCCTCGGTGAGATTTCTCTGCTGGGCGCGGCACCACATCCAGCAACGGTGTCCCGCCTTTGTCGACCGCCTTCCTTCCCCGGTAACGGTGCGTGACACCCAGGGTGCGGGCTGGTCCGGCGGGCGGGAACCCGGCTGGTCCGATCGGGCGGTGCCGGGTAGGGCGCAGGTCACTCCCGAATGGGTCCCGTCAAAGCACTCCCCGCCCGCATCTCCTGGACCCCTGCAAAACTGGCGGAATGGAGACCGAACGATTCGAGGTACGGCGGCAGATCGCCGCATCGCCGGAGAGAATCTTCGCGGTGCTGTGCGATCCGCACGGGCACGTCACGATCGACAGCTCCGGGATGCTCCAGTCCGCGCAGGGCGATCCGGTCACCGGGATCGACGACGAGTTCGTCGTCCACATGGACCGGGAGTCCCTGAACGACTTCCCGCTGGGGAAGTACGACGTCACCGTCGTGATCACCGGGTTCGTTCCGAACACCGAGATCGAGTGGACGATCACCGTCAAGGACTGGCCGCCTATCGGGCACCGGTACGGCTACCGTCTCGAAACGAGCGAGGGTGGCACGCTGGTGACGTCGTACTACGACTGGAGCGCGATCGGTGACGAGTACCGGGAAGGTGTCTTCCCGGTCATCCCGGAGGCCGGCCTGCGGGCCACCCTGGGGATCCTCGCCCGCACGGTCGAACGGCCGCGGTAGCCCGAGTCGTCGATGACGTTGCGGAACCGGGTTCGGGGCAGCCTGTTCGGTGGAGCTCTGGGGGCGGCGCTCGGCGCGGGGCTGGCAGGAATGTCGTGGGCCCAGATCAAGCACCGGTTCGGGCCGGGCGGCGTGACCGGGCCGACCGGCGCCTACGGCGTGCACCTGCCGATGACGACGAACACCCAGCTCGCGCTGTTCACCGCCGAGGGGATGCTGCGGGCGAGCGTCCGTTTCCGCAGCAAGGGGATCTGCCATCCGCCCGGGGTCGTCTGGTACGCCTACCAGCGATGGTTGGCGACCCAGCGCCGTGCCGCCCCGCCGCGCGCCGGCGACACCGGTGCCGGAACCGGAGCCGGGGAGCACGGCTTCGTCCTCACCGGCTGGCTGATCACCCAGCCGGTGCTCTACGCCCGCCGGTTCCCGGGGCAGGCCACGCTCACCGGTCTGTCCCTGCCGAAACCGCCGGCGGCGGAACAGCGGGTCAACCCGACGAGCAAGGGCTGCGGTGCGCTCACCCGCTCGGCGCCGTTCGGCCTGTTCTGCGACAGCCCGGCGACCGCCTGGACCTTCGCCGCCGAGTGCGCCGCGTTCACCCACGGTCATCCGGTCGGCGTGCTGTCGGCCGCCGCCTTCGCCTGGATCGTCGCGGAGGTGACGTACCACGGCCGGACCGTCGTCGCCGCCACCGAATCCGCCCTCGGACGGCTCGCCGACGAGGATGGCGCGGAACCGGTCTGTCTGGCGTTGCGGGCGGCGCTCGACGCGGCGACGGCCGGGCCGCTGGCCGGGGAACGCGTGGCCGGGCTGGGCCGGGGGACGACCGCGGAGCGGGCACTGGCCATCGCCGTGTACTGCGCCGCGGTGCCGGCCGATCCGCGCGCCGCCCTCCTGGCCAGCGTCAACCACTCCGGTGACAGCGACTCCACCGGCGTGGTCTGCGGGAACCTGCTGGGCGCGGTGTACGGCGAGAACGTCCTGCCCGGCGACTGGCTCACCGCCCTGGAGGGCGCGGATCTGATCGGCGAGCTCGCCGACGACGTCGTCCGTGAGCTGCTCGACCCGCCTACGGAGCCCGAAGCGTGGGGTGGCGCCACCCTGGCGTGGTTCGACCGTTACCCCGGTGGCTGAGAGCCACCCCGGTCTGAGCTACCCCGGTGGCTGAGCGCCGGCGGTGTCGACCGGCCCGGCCAGGTCCGGGGTGATCTCGTCCGGGCTTCGGGCACCAACGAGGGTCATGGCGTGCCGCAGTTCGGCGGTGACGGTGCTCAGCAGCCGTTGCACGTTGTCAGCCCCGCCCGTGGCCAGCGCCCACAGGACGGGCCGGCCGAGCAGGACCGCGCGGGCCCCGAGGGCGAGGGCGGCCAGCACGTGGACGCCGCTGCGCAGACCGCCGTCGACGTAGGTCTCGGCGCCGGTGCCCGCCAGGGCGCGGGCGATGCCGGGAAGGGCGGTGGCCGTGGGGACGGCGACGTCCCCCGGTACGGCCGTCGGTAGCAGGCGGCCGCCGTACCAGGGCGCGTCGGAACCGGGGCCGGGATGGGGCCGGTCGCCGACGACCGGGGTGTCGACGGTGAGCACGAGGGCGGCCGCGCCGGCGGCTTCGGCCCGGGCCACGAGGTCCCGGGTGAGGCCGCGGTCGCGCAGGACGTAGACCTGCGCCCACCACGGCGCGCCGGTGTCGCGTATCTCGGTGTAGGGCTGGTTGGTCAGGCAGGAGACGCAGACCAGGGATCCCGCCTTCGCGGCGCCGAACGCGGTGGCGACGGCGCCACCGGGCGCCACCACGTGCTGCGCGGCGGTCGGGGCGACCAGGACCGGGGTGTCGACGGGGGTGCCGAGAACGGTCGTGGCGGTGCGCACGCTGGTGACGTCGCGCAGGACCCGTGGGTGCAGCCGCAGCGCGTCCCAGGCCGGGGTCGCCTCGTGTAACGCGTGGTGGGTGCCGGCGCCCTGCCGGAAGTAGTCGTACACCTCGCGGGGCAGGGCCGCGGCGGCCTGTTCCGCAAGCTCGTCCACCCACCGGGTCACTGCCCGGCTCCGGAGGCGAGAGCGCGGGCCCGGCCGGCGTGATCGCATTCCTGGTCCACACCAGCTCCCCCACGCCCGTGTCGGCAGCCCGGACGCTGCGGCCCGCGCGCGGCAGACCCCCACCGTCGCACCGACCGCATTGTTCGTATTTGACGGATCGGAAGCAAGCCGCGGGACGTCGGGCGCCGGTAGGACGACGCTGACCGACCTACTTCCGGCCGGCGGCTGCGGTGGCCCGGGGTGCGGCCGGCGTCAGGGCAGGAACACCGGGCCGCCGTGGGCCCGGTTGCGCATCGTGGCGTCGGAAGAGGAAGTACGCCGCGAGATCCTCCGCCGAACCGGCACCCTGCTCGTCCACGGCACCCTCCTGCCTGTCGTCGTCCGCATCCCATCAGAGGCACGGAGGGTGACACAATGCTCACGGCGCGTCGGGCTGGCGACAGGTCAGGGCGGCCGGCCAGCGACCCGGTCGCGGCACGACAGCCGGCTGTCGAGGATGGCGGGGCGCGCGGTCGGGTGGTCGGGTTCGTCAGTGGCCTGGCCGGGCGGCTGCAAGTCCGAGCAGTTCCGGGACCGGCTGGTCGCCATCGTCTTCCGCGGTCTTTTCGAGGACGAGCCCCGCGCCCGTCAACGCGTTCAGCAGCACGGGTAGCGGGACGTTGACGACCCCGACCCGGGAACGGATCCCGTCACCGAGCAGAGGATGCCGCTCGACGCGCTGGTGGTGGCGGTAGCCGGGGTGGACGGTGCAGGTGCCCCGGCTGTCGCGTTCGACGAAGACGCCGCCGAAGCAGGGATGCGCGCCGACGACCACCAGGTGTCCGCCGGGCCGCAGCACGCGGTGGGCCTCGGCGAACACCGGGGGCAGGTCGTCGAAGTCGGTGCTCGTCATGATCATGGTGACGGCGTCGACGGACCGGTCACGGAGTGGGAGCCGCTCGGCGCTGGCGACCACCGCGGTGAGGCCCTTGCGGCGGGCAAGGTCGATCTGGGGCGCGGAGATGTCGACGCCGACTGACTGCCAGTCCAGGCCGGTCAGCGCGGGGGCGTGCGCACCGCCGCCGCAGCCCAGGTCAAGGCACAGACGGCCGCGGCCGGGGCCGAGGAGCCTCGCCAGGAGGCGGTCCGCGGCACGGGCGAACGGCAGTCCCACACCCCGGGTCGCATAAGCGTCGTACCAGTCAGCGAAATCGTCGTAGCGCCGTCGCATCTGACAACCTGAGCAGAGACCGCCACGCCCCGCCACACAGTTGACGGGCGACCAGGTCGGGTCCGACGACGCCGGACCAGCGACCGGCCACCACCACCGACCCGGCAGCTCCCATCAGGCGTCGAGGACGATGCCGGTGACCGGGGCCGTGACGCACGGGAGGATCTCCCCCTCGGCCAGGTCGCACGTGGGTTCCGAGAGGTAGTGGACCGTCCCGGACACCAGCGTGGACCGGCAGGTGCCGCACACCCCGCTCCAGCACATCGAGTCGAGCTGGACACCGGCCGAGTCGGCGAGTAGGAGAATCGTGTCCTCCGCCGGATCCCAGCGCAGTTCCCGGCCCGAGCGGGTGAACGTCACCCGCAGGTCCGACAGCCGGGACAGCAGGTCCACGGGATGGCCGGGTTCGCTGCCTCGGCCGAGGAGACCCGGGCCGTGGGACTCGTCGAGGAACGCCCGGCGGTCCGCCGGGAGGGCGTCGAGGCCCACCGGGGTGAAGCCGTGGCGGTGGAACCATCCGGCTGCTGCCCGGGGCAGCAGGACGACCTGGTCGAAGCCGGCCGCCGCGGCCCGGGTGAGAACGCAGGCCAGCAGCAGCCGACCGAATCCGCGTCGCCGCCAGTCACGCGCCACCCAGAGGTCGTGCAGCTCCGCCGTCCCCGCTGCTTCCGCTGCTTCCGGGGTCAGCGGTCGCAGGCCCACGGTCGCCACCACCACGTCGTCCACCGTCAGGACGTGGAACTCCGCCGTGTCGGCGACGTCACCGGGGCCGCGCCGGACGGGAATCCGTCCGACGGCGGAAGGTGCGACAGCGGAAGGTGCGACGGCCTGGGGGTCGGAGATCCGGTGGACGTCCACCAGCTCCTCCGGGCGGGCCGGCCGGAAAACCACGCGCAGCGGGGTGCCCCGGGCCGAGCCGACCACGAACCGGACGGGGACGGCGACGTCCGCCCGGGGCCGGAAACCGGTGTGGGGTCGCGCGGTACTCACGTGGTCTCCCGCTGGGGTGCGAGGACGGCCTTGTCGAGGACGGTTCCGTCGACGGCGGCCGTTTCAAGGGCGACGGTTTCGAAGGCGGCGGTTTCGAGGGCGTGGACCACCCAGCGGCGGTCCGTGTCCGCGTCCGAGGTCCGGGTCTGCGGCATGAGCTGCCACAGCCGCCACAGCAGGCCCGCACCGACGACCAGAGCGACGCCCCCGCTGGCGGTGACGAGCCACGGAAGCGGCAGGAACCCCACGCCGGCGGCCACCAGCAGGCCGGCCAGGGGCATCGAGGCCAGGTTCAACAGCACGATCACGCCGACGACCCGGCCGAACTCCGCCTCCGGGACCAGGCGGGCCCGCACCACGCGGATGAACACCGTGAAGACGCTTTCGGCCGTCAGGAAGGCGACGGCCAGCACCACGAACCAGCCGAACCCCGGTGCGACGCCCAGCGCCGTGCACGCGGCGAGGGAGAGCAGGGCCGAACAGACGCCGACCGCGACCAGCCCCATCCGGTTGATCACCCGGCTGGTCACCGCGAGTACGGCCATCGAGGCGAGGCCGCCGAGCAGGTAGACGATTCCGAGGGCGCTGCCGCTGCGCCCGTGGGAGGTCTGGACGAGCGCGGGGCCGCTGGCCAGCAGCAGGCCGAGGGCCAGGTTCACCGTGAAGGCGACGGCCACGACGAGCCGCAGCACCGGCGAGCCGAAGACCCGCCGGACGCCGGCGGCGAGATCGGACCGCAGGTCGGCGAGCCGCAGCGTCGTCGCGGGGGCGGCCGCGGCGCCGACGACACCCGAGGCCCCATCCGCCGGGGGGTGGCCGGTGCGCGGGAGGGTGCGGGCCAGCAGCAGGCTGACGGTGAACAGGGTGGCGATCACCGTGACGGTCGCGGCCGGGCCGGCCGGCAGGAGCGCCGCGCCCACCGCCGGCCCGGCCAGCAGCATGGCCTGATCGATCCCGCCGAGCAGCGACTGCGCCCGCTGCATCCGCGCCGGGACGACCAGCACCAGCATGGCTTTCTCGCCGGCGACGAACGACTGCTCGAACGACGCCCCGGCGATCAGGGCCAGCACGATCAGGCCGGTCCGTGACGCCGACGGGTCGACCGTGACGAGCAGCGCGACGAGCCAGGCCGCCGCGCACCGCACCCCGTCGCTGACGACGTAGACCCGCCGGAGCGAGAAACGGTCGACCAGCGGGCCGGCCAGGGGCAGGGAGGTCAGCCGGGGCAGCCATTCCACGAACAGCGCGACACCGGACCAGGCCGCGCTCCCCGTCGCCTCGTAGACCAGCACGGGGACGGCGAACTGCAGCAGCTGGTTCGCCAGCGCCCCCACCGCGCGCAGCACGAAGTAGGTCCGCAGCGGCCCCCCGCGCCCCCCGTCGTCGTGGTCGTCCGGTGTCATGGCGCGCACGTCATCCGGCGGCGACGGGCCGGGACGGCGATGACCCCGGCGCCGGTTCGGCTGTGGCCGCCGGTGCTGACCGTCCCGCCGGTACCAGTGGTTCCGTGACGATCCGGTAGCCGTCGATGATCCTGAGGATCGCGGCGCGGACGGTCGCCTCGTCCGGTCCCAGCAGTCGGAAGCTCCCGCCGACGTCCTCGTAGCCGCCCGTGCCGTCGAAGACCCGGCCCGGCACGGGGATGCGCTCCGCGACGATCTCGGGAACCCGGTGCCGCATCGACGTGACGCTGACCAGGCGGCTCGGCCAGGGCCGTGGCTCCGGGAAGATCAGCCACCCGCCGGACGGCGCCGCGAGGCCGGTCGCCGGCCCCTCCCCCCGGGGCCCCTCGCTCAGCGGTCCGCCGGCCGGCGGACGTCCGAGGGCCGGCAGAGGCCCGAGGGGTGGCAGGTCCAGCGCGGCGCGGAACGCCTCACCGACGAGATCGACGCCGAACAGGTCACGGTGCAGGAACGGAACCTCGGCGCCGCCGGAGCGCATACCCACCTCGAGGAAGACGAGTTCGCCCGCGGCCGGTTCGATCAGTTCGAGGTGGAACGTGCCGTCGGCCAGTTCCAGCGCGTCCAGGCAGCGGGCGGCGAAGGCGACCGCACGGTCACGTCGCCGTCCCGGGTCGAGCAGGACCGATCCCAGCGGCGCGCCCGCGGCGAAGTCCAGGCAGGTGTGCACGTACTCGGACACGCTCACGAAACGAAGCCGTCCGCCGCGGCGGACCCCGTCGACGTGCAGGATCGGCCCGTCGACGTACTCCTCCGCCTCGAACCCGGCCGCCTCGAACCTCCCCGCCCCGGATCCGGCCGTCTCGGGGCCGGACGGGTTGGACCCTGGCGGGTCGACGGCCGGCAGGGCGGCGTGCAGCCCGAGCCGGGAGCGCACCTTCACCACGCCCACCGACGCCGCCCCCGAACGTGGTTTGAGGATCAGCGGCAGGCCGAGCCGTTCCACGACGACGTCGACGTCCGTCGCCGAGGTGAGTTCGACGAACCGGGGGACGGCGAGTCCGGCGGCGGCGACCATCGCCTTCATCGTCGGCTTGTCCCGGAAACGGTGGACGAAGGCGGGCCGGGCGCCGGGGACGTCCAGGTGTTCGCGCAGGCGGGCGGCGGTGGTCAGGTCGTACTCCGACAGGCCGGCGACGCCGGCGAACGGGCCCCACCGGGCCGCCAGCTCCCCCGCCACCGGCAGGACGGTCTCGAACCGGGTGTCGGGCACGACGGCGATCTCCAGCGGCTCGTCGGCGTCCGCGGGACGTTTGAACCGGCTGCCGTCGACGGCCGGCAGACCGCCGGGGGTCGTGATGTGCACCAGCCGGCAGCCCGGCGGGGTGTAGCGCGCGTAGTCGCCGAACTCGTCACCGAACCGGTTGAGGACCAGGTGAACCGGGGTGCCCGGGCGGATCCGGCCGGAATCGGATCCAGGCCCGGCCCCGGCCCCTGGGCTGGGCCTAGTCAAAGCGCACCTGCTCGCCGAGATGGTGCCAGCGCTGCTCCGCCTCGGCGGCGGAGTCCGCGACGAAGAGCACGTGGCCGAGCCGGCACCGGAAGTCCTCCGGGGGCGCGATCGGCTCACCCGGCGCGACCGCGACCGCGACGTCCCACACGCCGGGCTCGCGCCCCACCGCGTCCAGGCCGCGGACCGACGAGTAGCTGGCCAGCCCGGGGGCGGTGAAGAACCGGATGCCCGCGTGCTTGGCCTGCGGGGCGCGCACGGCCACGTCGGCGTCGAGACCGGCGGCGAGGGCGACGGCGGCCCGCGGCAGCGAAACCCCCGTCACCGCCTCGACCAGGTCGACGATGTGGTCGCCGGGCAGCCGCGCGCCGAGCTCGATCAGTACCGGGTCCCCTCCGCCGGCGAGGCGCAGCTCGCAGTGGAACGGCCCGGTGGTGACGCCGAGAGCGGCGGTGACGGCGGCGACGTACCGGTCGATCTCCGCGCGGGCCGGGGCCGGGAGGTCGGCGGGCACGAGATGCCCGGTCTCGACGAAGAACGGCTCCGGTCCGAGCATCTTGCGGGTCACCGCCACGACGGTGCTCCGCCCGTCGGTGACGTAGCCTTCGGCGCTGACCTCCGGTCCGGCGATGTACTCCTCGACGAGGACCCGGCCGTCGAGTGCCCGGCCCAGGTCACGGCGCGGGTCGTCGACCATCCGACGGTGGGCGGCGCGCAGGTCGGCCAGGGTGTCCGCCCGGGTGACGTGCACACTGCCCGCGGAACGGGTCGGTTTGACCACGCACGGGAAGCCGACGTGGTCGGCGGCGGCGGCGAGTTCCGCCGCCGTCACGGCCACCGCGTGGCGGGGCACGCGCAGACCCGCGGCGGCGACGGCGCCGCGCATGAGTTCCTTGTCGCGGCAGGCCTCGGCGGCCCGGACGGGCAGCGTCGGCCGGCCCAGGCGGGCGGCGAGCCGGGCGGCGGCGGGGACGTAGAACTCGAACCCGGGCAGCACCGCCGCCACCCGCCGGCCGGCGACCGCGGTGAGGACGGCGTCGTCGAGCGCGCGGTCGTCGTTGGTGTCGACCCGCACGACGGTGCCGGCGCGCCGGACCGACGGTGACAGGGTCCGGTCCTCGGCGTCGAACGACGCGACCACGACCTCGAACCCCAGGTCCGTGGCCGCTTTCACGAGTGCCTCCCCCGCCGACATCGGCTCCACGACGACGACGGTCCCGGGGCCGTCCTGGCCCCGGCCCTGGCCCGCTGTCGCCGCGGGGGTGGCTGTCACCGGCGGCCGGTCGGTGAACGGTGCGCCGGACATGTCAGGAGCTCACGAGCTGGGCGGACGAGCGGTCCCGGTCCTGGTCCCGGTCTCGCGCCGTCGCGGCGTGGAGCTCACCGAAGTAGTCGCCGATGAGGGAGACGAAGGTGTCGAGATAGCTCTCGGCGGTGGCCGCGGTGCTCCAGGTCTCCACCGCCCGGCTGACCACCCGGAACATCAGGTCGTCGTGGTCGTGGGTCGTGTCGAACTCGATGTGGGTCTGCGACCCGCGGACGAGGTCCGCGCCGAACTCCTCGGCCGCCCTGGTGGTGATGATCTGGTTGTAGCGGTCGGAGTACCACTCCACGAACCAGTCCCACACCGTCGTCGGCGCCGGGCCCTCCTTGTCCGCCGCCAGCCGGAGGAAACCCATCAGCTTGTTGGTCGACGGAAAGACCGGTGTCCGGTCGAGCTGCTCGACGGGGAAACCGAACCGGACGAGGTCGCGGGTGAACATGTGTTCGTGGCCGAACTCCTCGGCGAGGTACTTCGCGAGGTTCGCGGCGAGCGAGTCGTCCTTCGAGCCGACGCGGAACAGCGCGTAGGTGTCGACCTCGTTGTTGAGGCGGATGCGCAGCACCGTCTCCACGATGTGACGGACGTAGTAGTCGCGCTCGATCCAGGTTCCTTCGTGTAGTTCACGCATCCGGGGCACCCGGTCGAACTCCCGCTCCATGTACTCGGCGGCGAGGTTCTCCAGACGCACACGACTCAACGTTGACATGAGTTCTCCCCAAGCATCGACAGACCGTGGTCTCCGACATACCCGAGACGGCGGCCGGCGGCGGCCGTCCGTCTCCGTTACCTCCAGCGTTCCGGAGAACGGCGGGAGCGGTTCCCTCGCACCGGCGCAGGTGACGTCTTCCGAAACCCGACGACCGTGCGGTGCGACCGAACATAACCAGGAGATCCATTCGATTCAAGATCGAGTTCTGTCGAAAACCGGTGGGCGTGTCGCGGCGACGTCCTTTTCGGCCGGCAATACACCGGGATCCGGCGCCGTCGGTCCACAACAGATGGACCGGTTTTCCTGTCGTGCCCGCCGGTGAACGCGGGTGCTGTCTTCAGCGCGACGCCGTACGTGCTTGCCGACCGCGCGCCGCGCGTCAACCGGCCGGCGGGCCGGCCTGCGGACACCGCCCTCACCTCGCCGGCTGGTTGACGCGATCCCGCGCGGCTCGCACCACCGGCCGGACCCCACCTGGTCGTTTCTGACACCACAAAGACCCGGGTGGCGTGGCGGACGATCGCGGCGGCCGGTCGGCCTTCTCGGGGCGGACGCTCCCGACTTCGCTCGGTGATGGCCGGGTGCGGCGCGGCTGTCAGATAGTCGGTCGTGTACCTGCTCCCGCTCGGATCGGAGCCTCCGTGAAACGGCCCACCAATCCCGCTCTTCGCCGCGCCCCCGCGACACCGGTTGGCCGGCACGAAATCCGCGGCGGCACATCGGGCTGCTCCGGGTTGTTGGTCCCCACGTCGACGCGATCAGTGCTCGGCCGGGGAACGGACGTGTGACAACGAAAGGCAGAAAAATGGCTGTTTACAACACGGAGATTCAGTACGGCGGCCAGAACGCCGACTGGCGCAAGGACGCCGACCTGCAGATCGTCATCGGCAGCCGTTCCAGCGTGGTGCCGCAGTCCGGCCGGCCGGCCACCGGTACCCAGGTGAGCTGGTCAGGCCCGCAGGGCAACGGGAACATCACCTTCTTCGACGACGGCGCGCGTTTCCAGGGTGCCGCCGAGTTCCCCGGCGAGGGCCCGGTCGGCTACCGCGGAACCGCCGCCTCCTGAAACCCCTGACGCCTTCTCCGCCCGGTGGCCGCGAACGATCGGTGATCGCGAACGACCGAGCGGCCGGTGGGTGACGTCTGCGGCGGTCCGGCCTTCGTACCGGACCGCCGCAGACGGGGATGGCAGGCTGGGACCCGTGGCCGCCGTGGTTGTCGCCGGTGTGGTGAACGTCCAGCAGACGATCCCGGTCGAGGGTTTCCCGGTGCACTACAGCCCGGTGCGCTACGCCCACTCCCCGCTGCGCCTCGGCGTCGCAGGGGTCGGCGGGAACGTCGCGCGAGGCCTGGCGGCGCTGGGCGACGAGGTGCGCCTGGCGACGTTTCTCGCGGACGACGACGCCGGCCGCCTGGCCCGGGACACCCTGGCCCGCGAAGGGCTCGCCGGCCCAGGGGTGCTGCGCGCGGACGCCACCGCGCAGTCCGCACCGGCCGGTACCCCACCAGCGCCGAACTCGACACGCTGGCCGCCGACGCCCCGAACGATTCGGGGTGAGCTCACCGCGTCCGTCCGGACAACGGCACGCCGTCCGCGGCCGGCGGCATCAGCTCCCGGCGTCGCTCGCCGTGGCGGTGACCTCGTCGCGCAGCACGGTCGCCAGCAACGTGCGGGCCAGCCATTCCTGGTAGTCGGTGCGGCTCCAGCCGCGCTGGCGCAGCATGCTGTCGACGGCCGGTGAGATGAGCGTCCAGACCACGTCACGGGCCGCGTCCACGGACAGGTCGTCGCGGAGCAGGCCGACGCTCGACCAGTGACTGACCGCGGCCGTCGCTCCCAGCAGCCGTTCCCGGTCGATCGTCGCGGCGAACGCTTCGAGTTCCGGGTCGCCGCCGCGGGTGTTGAGCACGATGTCCAGCAGCTGGCCGATGCGGCCGGCCACGGCGCCGGCCATCGCCGCGTACGCCCGGGCGGAGTCCCGGGCGCCGTCCGCCGCCCGCATCGCCTGTGCCTCCGGTCGGTCCGCGAAACTGATCGGCTCGTCGTCACCGGCGAGGGTGACGTCGTACACCGCCTTGAGTAGGCCGGCTTTTCCCTCGAAGCGCTTGTAGACGGTCTCCTGCGAGACGCCGGCCGCCGCCGCGACCGCCCGGATCGTGGTCCCGGCATAACCGTGGGTCAGGAACGACTCGCGGGCGGCAGCCAGGACGCGCTGCCGGGTCTGCCCCGCGGCCACCTGGCGTGACCGGTTGTCGTACACGCGACCCGCCTCGATGTCCGATGACCATGGAATTCGATACAGCCTACTGTCATCCTTGGATACAGCCAGCTGTACTGAATAAACGGATCGGAGATCACCTCATGGCCACGGTCACCACTGCCTCGCGGAACTCGACCACCGCCACCGGTGCGTCGGCCAGCGTGGCCGCTCCGGCGGTCGCTCCCGTCATCGTCCGGGCGCCCCAGCCGGCGACCACGGGGCTCGACCGCGGCGTGCTCGTCGACGTGACGGTCCGCCACATCCGCGCGATGGTCGAGGGCGACCTCGACGACTTCATCGCGCTCACCCATCCCCAGGCCGTCAACCGCGAGGCGCTGAGCGAGCCGCCGGCCGCTCGCGGACTCGGCCCCGCCGCGTTCCTCGCCACCGCCCACTGGCTGCGCACGGCGTTCTCGGACATGTCCTTCACGATCGAGGAGATCCTGGTCGAGGGAGATCTCGTCGTGACCCACGGGACCATGTCGGGCCGCCACACCGGCGACCTGGTGGTGTGGACGCCGAACGGCGAGATCGAACGCGCCTTCGCGCCCACCGGCCGCTCGTTCACCGTCAACCACGCCCACTTCCTGCGGTTCCGCGACGGCCTGGTCGTCGAACACTGGGCGGTGCGCGACGACCAGGGACTGGCCCTGCAGGCCGGCTGGATCCCGCCGACCCCGGCGTTCCTGCTGCGCTGCGCGATCGCCACCCGGCGGGCCCGGCGCACCGCGAAGGCCGCCGGCACCGGCCGTGCCTGACGCCCCCAGCGGCCGGCGCCGCGCCGGTCGCGCGGCCTCGCGGCGGACCCGGCCGGCGACGAGCATCCGCGGCCGGGTCAGACCGAGGAGTAGGCGTCCCAGGCGTCGAGGGCGGCCTGGAGGCGTCGGGTGAAGGTCGCGTCGAGGCCCTGGCGGCCGGCGATGTGCCGCAGGTAGTCCTCGGCGCCCTGCAGCAGCCCGGATTCGGGATGGGTGAGGATGATGCCGCCCTGGCTGCCGTACTTCTCGATGTGGCTCCACGAGTCGATGTCCGGACCGCCGTCGGCCACGGGAAGGTGGCCCTCGACGAACTGGTCCTCGCGGTTGTGGCACCCCCAGGTGAAATCGTGGAGGGCGCAGGCCGGGCAGGCGATCGTCCCGACCATCAGGGGGAAGCGGCGGACCCACTCCCGGTCGAGGGCGTAGGCGTCCGAGTCCGGGGGGATCGTTCGGCGGCACAGACAGCAGGCGAGGAGGAAGCGGGGACGCGTCACCTGGCCTCCAGGGATCTCTAGCTACTCGACAGATCGGGTCGTCAGCCACGGCCGTCGCCCAGTGCTCCGACGTAACTGATCTTTGCGGCCCAGAGACAGCATGCCGGTGATGTCGGCGGATGCGCCCCGATGTCCACACGCGGACCACAGGTCCGCCACTGTTTTTCGCCTGGTGGAGGTCTCCACCGAGTTTGGATCGTGCTCCTTGCCGCAGGAGGGCGGTCCGGTCGTGGCGTCGCGCGTCGAAGGCGCCGAAGGTCGCGAGGGCTGCTACTGGACCGTTCGTGCCGGTCGGACCAGCGAGCCCGCCGAATATCGCGTTAAGTGCAGAAGGTTATGAAATGCTTACCTTATGCGAGGAAGATTACTCGATCGATCGTTCCAGTAATCGGTAGTGTGGCGACCGTGTCGCGGGAGAGGAAATTCGATGCCGACGCGGTGCTCGACGCGGCCATGGAGCTGTTCTGGAACCGCGGCTACGAGGCGACGTCCGTAGCTGATCTCGTGGAGCGGCTGGGTATCGGGCGGGCCAGCCTCTACGCGAGCTTCGGCAGCAAGCACGACCTGTACCTGCGCGCACTCGACCGGTACGTGCAGAGACGAGACCCGGCCATCGTCGAGGAACTGTCCCAGCCGGGGCCGGTACTGCCCGCGGTGCGCCAGCTTGTCCGCCGCTACGCCGACCAGCCCGCCGCGCCGGGGCAGCGCGGCTGCATGGTCGTCAGTGCCGCGCTGGAACTCATGCCGCACGACGCGCAGGTCGCCCGCCGAGTGGAAGGCAGCTGGTTCACGCTGCGCGTCGCCCTCACCGCCGCGCTGACCCGAGCCAGGGCGCAGGGGGAACTGGCGGTCGACACCGATCCGCTCGCGCTCGCCGACTTCCTGCTCGTCGTCCTGCAGGGGCTGCGGGTCGTCGGCACCTCGGCCGCGCTCGACGGCGGTCTGCGGCCGGCGGTCGAACAGGCGCTGTCCCTCCTGCGCTGAGTCCCCACCGCACCGAGCGCCCGCCACCCCGCGCCCTCACCGCACCGGACCAGGTCGACCGGCCGTGGGCCGACGACTGGCGACCATCCCGCTCTCCGCGTCCGCACGGGCTGTCACCTGACGACCTGCCACCCGATCCGCCCGTCAAATTCTGAACCGATCATTCCACAAAGAGGAACGGTGAGAAGCAGCGCGCGGTGGAGCGACGGACCCCCACGCCACTCCTACCCCCGGCGTGTTCACCGCAGCCGCCCGGATCGCCGCCCTCAGCGCGATCACGCTGACCTCCACCAGCCTGGCCGCCATGGGGCTTCGCCGCCCCAGGTCCGCCACCACCGGTGCCACGGACCTCCTCCCCCACCGAACCGAAATCGACGGCGGAACCACAGCCTGAGCCCGGCCCCTTGGGCGTCCGAGCAGCGCGATAGCCGGGCCGGCCGAGCGGAGCACGTCCACGGTGTCTGGAGACAGAAGGCGATCAGGTGGGTGGTCGGCGTTCACTCTGCCGGGCGCCAGGTGCCGGGGTCGTCGGGGTCGATGCCGGCCCATCGCAGGGCGGCGAGGTCCAGTGCGAGCAGATCGCCGGGTTCCGCACCGCGGAGGAGCTCCTTGTAGGCGCGGAACGCCAGGTCCGCGGCCAGGCGCTCAGCCTCGTCGCCCCGTATCCGCCGGCCGGCCAGCAGCCGCTGTTCCACCTCGTCGGCGAGCAACAGCGTGGCGTGCTCCGCTTCGAAGGTTCGGCGTTGCTCGCGGTGTTCCCGCTGACTCCTGCGGGCGGCCGTCTCGGCGAACAGCTCGGCCATCCAGCCCGGCGGTTCGCTGGTCATTGCCCGCCACGACCGCGCCTGCGCGACGGTCAGCGGCCCGTCGACGCCCGCCCGCCGCATCGCGTCGGCCACCGTGCGGATCGGGATGCCGAGGATCTGCGCGACCGGGATCGGGCAGCGGGCGCGATCGGCTCGGCGCTGCGCGGGGGTCCGTCCCGATGTCGCCACGGTCAACGCCTCACTTCTTCGGACTCCTCCTGCTGGGGCTGGCGGATGGCCGCCGGCCTTCGAGTACACAACGGCAGGGCGACCTGACGAAGGACGCTGATGATGTTCCTGCCGCAGGCGGCGGAAGGTCCGCGAGCGCCCGGCGCAACCGCGCGATCTCCAAACCAGGGCTTTCAGGTGTAGCCCGTCCGTCCGCCTCGGATCAGCGGTCAGCCGGCAGTCACGGCCATTCGCCATTCTCGGTGAGTCGCTTGTAGCGCTGCTGTCGGCGTCGGGCGTCCCGCATCAGCGTCGGCACCGCGGGCACGGAGAGGCGAGGGAAGAGATCCACGAAGCGCATCATCGGACCCCGCCGGCGCGGCACGATCGTCACCGGGCGGGGGCGCTCGGTGAGGCGGCCGACCACGCGGCCGATCACGTCGGCGGTGAGCAGTGGAGCGGTGAAGGAGGCCGCGGCTTCGGGATCGTCGATGCGGTTCCCCACCAGCGGGGTCCACACGCCGCTGGGGCAGACCGCGCAGATGTCGATGCCGCGGTGGCCGCCGCGCCGCAGGTCGAAAAGCGTGCTGAGACTGAAGGCCATCGCCGCGTGCTTGCTCGCCGCGTAGACCGCCTGCCCGGGCGTCGCCACGATCCCCGCGAGCGAGACCACGTTGATCACTTGACCCCGCCCCGCCGGGACCATGTGAGCCAGAGCGGCGATCGTGCCGTTGATCGTCCCTGTCGCGTTGACGGCGAGAACACGCGCGTTGCTGGCGTCGTCGACCTCCCAGGCGTAGCCCACGGCGAGTACGCCGGCGTTGTTGACCCACAGGTCGAGGTGACCGTGCTCGGCGACGACCGCGTCGGCAAGCGCGCGGCTGGCGTTCGTGTCGGTGACGTCGAGCACCGCCGCGCGGCACTCGGAACCGAGGCCCTCGATCACCGGCTCGGCGATGCCGAGTTCGACGTCGGTCACCCAGACCGCGAAGCCGCGTCGCGCCAGCTCTGCCGTGATGGCCCTTCCGAGCCCACCCCCGCCCCGGTGACGACCGCAGTCTTCATCGGCTGCATCCGGAGACGGCGACGGAGATCCAGATGATCGCGAAGCTGTTAGCTACGCGCGCCCTGCGGTTTTGGACCGGCGCGATGATTCCGACCTTGTCGGCCGATTCGGAACCGATGGTCTGCTTCATGTCTCGCCCCTTCCCACCAGTCGCCTCGAAGGGGAGGCTACGCCGGCCCAACGGATGCCTTGTGGACAACGAGTGGACGCTGTCACGGGCACCGGTTGATTTCCTTCAGCAGCTCCTCGGCACGGAAGGCGAACAGCTGCGCCTCGCACTCGACCACATCCCTGAGACCTGGCCACCGTGGCCCGCGACGAACTCACCCGCGCAGGGCCTGCCCCTGCCGGTTGTCCAGGCCGAACTGACCGCTATTCCATGATCCAGAGCGATGGGCATACCTTCACCTTTCCCGCGGGATACCTGCTTGGCCGAGACGGCACGCGGTCATCGTTGACGTGACGAGGTTCTGGTCGAGTGGTCGCACCGTCACTCCCTGATCTGTCTGTGTCCGGATCGCCCTACCAGGCCGGCGTGGGCTCCGGCCTGGCAGGCAGGATCAACCGGCGTCAGGACGGTTTCTTCACCGCGATTGCACTGACCGCGTCGTAGAGCGACCAGACAGAGCGGGTTCGCGTGTATCCCGGAAACCGGGAGATAAGGTGATCGTCTACGAACCAGCTCTCGGGCGTTGCGAAGGCGTAACCGTTGCTCTCGATGTCGTAGATCTGGATTGCGCACCCCTCACCGAGCTTCAACGCCTTTTCCGCGATGCCCTTGTCCTTGACCTTGGCGCCGATTCGGAATGCTCCCGCGGCGGCCAGGAAGGCGATACCCGGGATGACCTCGTTGATTTCTGTGGTCCTCAGCGAACTAGGGTAGATACTGAAATCCGGCTTGAGGATGATCGGACCACCCATCAGGTTCCCCTCGGGATCCCTGAACCGGATGAATGAATCCAGGGTGTTCTTCAGGTGAGTACGGGCGTGGTCCAGATCGACGACGTCAGGTAGGCCGAGCTCCATCGCGACGAGCTGACCGGCGAAGGACTCGAGCCAGATGGCGTCCGGCGGCGGCACCGGCTTGAAACGGCCCCTGATCGTACCGGAACGATCACCGATCCCGCCGGTGCCGTCGCAGTAGCGGTATCGACCGGTGGCCGGGTTCCAGAAGATCCTCTCAAATTCCTCCTTCGCCGCCGCCAGCTCCTCGTCGAGTTCCTTCTGTATCTCGGGCGTGGCCTCGTCGATACCGAGTCGGGCAGCCTGGGGCGTCAGCGTCGAGAGGATTTGAAGCGACAGCAGATACAGCCCGCAGTTGTAGATTCCGTGACCGTTCACGACGGCCTGATCCATGGTGTTCGGCGGGTTGTTGGATGCCGGGTCCGCCGGCAGGTGAGAGCCGGTCGGACGGAAGAACTGAGAGTATTTCAACGCCTTCAGCATCGGCGCGTATCCGTATTCCAGCAGATCGTCGTCGTCGTAGAACTTGATCAGTGCGTACGTTCGGTAGATGAGCTTGTGCGGGCAGTCACGAAAGGGATCTCCGGCTTCGTCCGCGAACAGATCACCGAGATCCGTGGCGGGCGGAGCGGGCGGATTTCCCGCTGTGGGCGGCTTGGAGAACGGGAGATTCTGGAACGACGCCGTCTGGGTGATGTAAGGTCCTGAACTTCTGAAGGTCTGCTGAATCACGCGCCCGATTCCCAGCGGATTCTGCCTGACCATCTGGAGTAGCGGGCGAACACGGCCCAGCTCCATGCTGCGGAACAGCTTCGCGAAGACGAGGTAGCCGGAGCTGTCCATGTCGACTTCGTTCGTCTGTGCTCCACCGCCCCCGCCATCGGTGTGAAAATAGATGTGGGTGTCCGGGATCGCGGATCCCAAACGAGGCGAGGTGCCCTCCTCGGCACTCATCGGCATCGTGTTGCTGACGAGCCCGGACTCCCAGAATGACCCATTGAAGATCATGTGATACAGCTCGTTCAGAGACGCCTTGCGTAGCCACGGCGGAACCTGTGGATTCTCGGCGATCGGCTTCCACCACGACTCGACGACGGCGAGAGAGTCATCGTACCGAGCCAGCTCCTTCCGGGCGATGGTGAAACCCTGCCTGAAGGGATACGAGTCCTGGACGTAGTCGTTGGTCCGGGATGTCTTTCCACCGAGGAACGCCGTGTACCGACGCATCCAGACGGCCCTCGTCGTCGCGTCTTCCCCGTCGTAATAGACCTGTGGGAAGTCCCAGGAAAGGGCGAAGCGAAGAGTCTGTGTCTGGTCGGGCTCCAGGGTGAGCGCCACGGCAACCGCGCCGGCCGAGGCCGAGTGGTCGATGTCGCCGTTCGGCAGCTTCCCGTCCGCGCCAGCTGCGGAGAACGGGGCGTAGATGTCGCTCCCGTCGCCCGATCCGTCCCATGAGGTGCAGTAGGTGAGCGTCTGCCCGGCGAACGGATGCGCGGCGATGGTCCACTCTGACGTCACGGTGTCCGGCGTGTTCTCCGGGGAGTCCGAGCCGAGGGTCACCCCGCCTATACCCGACGCGGAATCGCGATCGAACCTGCTGTAGAGACCAGTCCGTACCGAACCCGTGGCGAAGGCCGGGGCGTTGGGGAACGTCAGCATGACTGACAGCTTGATCTGCTTGTCGGTGGGATTGTTCAGCAGCATGTCGAAGAATGCCACCGGCATCGACGTGCGCTCGTCCTCGTTGGCCACGATCGGTGACCAGATCTTGGTGGAGACCTTTGACTGGAAGCCGTTGTAGGTCATGTACCCGAACGGGAAGAGTACAGCGTAGCTGCCGTCCCCGGGCTTCAGTGTGTTCCAGGCGGGCAGGACGCCGCCAAAAGTGCGGTCAGGGGCGGTGTTGGTGTGCGGCACGGCCAGTGTCCTGACCGACACGCCCCCGTCGCCTCCGACGACCTCCTCGCGTATGTGGAACGCCGCCTGCGTGAGGGTGCGCATCTCCCAGAACTCTGTGGTCGGCTGCCCGCCCATGTTCCACGGCCCGAACGTCCCGCACTGGTTGAGCATGAAAGAGCCGCCGCCGACGCCCCCGAGTGGGAGGCCCAGGCCGGGTACGGACAGGCCCGCCCCCACACTGCGGAAGACAGGGTTCGGGACTCCTGTCCTGCACTGCTGATCCCCGAGCGCGTTGCAGGATCCCGCCGGCACCGCGCCGAGCTTGCGTACGTAGGCAGCCTCGGGCACAGGGTGAACGACCGGCTTCACTGCGGCCGCGGGTTCGCTTCCGGTGCAGGCAGCAAGCGCACCGCCGAACGCCGCGAGGCCGGCCGCCGCAGCTGTGCCGCGCACGAAGGTCCTGCGCGAGACGCCACCGCCACTGTGTGCGCCGGATAATTCTCTCTCACCCATCACGCCGCCCTTCCGAAGGTGAAGTTCGTCTGTTGGTGCGAGGCCCGGAAAGGCGGTGCGAAGATGACCTCGCCGGGCTGGTGTCACGACGTGGCCGCCGAGGAACAGGCGCCGCCGTCAGGGCTGAACTGGTTCCACGCCCCGAGCACACCGTCGAAGCTCCGCCGTGGAGCAACGGTGTCGTGCCATGTGGCGAGGGCCTAGGACGGTCGCGGCACAACCGACGTCCCGGGAATGTCAGATATTCCCCGCGGGATGGTGCGCATCTCCCAAAAGTCCGACGACCGCGAACGCCCTGGTCCACGGCTCGGAGGGCCCCGACAGGTTATGGCGGAGCCAACCGACACCGCCGGGCGGAATGCCCTGACCGGGCACGCTCAGGCCTGCGAGCGCATACAGGCCCCTCCGCACGCCAGTGGCGCACACCCGGTCGCCCATCGCACTGGCAGGGCCGGCCCTCGCGAAGCCCCAGACGCGGACATACGCCGTCTCTCAAACACTCAGGCCTCCGTCGGCCCTTGTCGGCCCCCGGAACCGCCGCGATGGGCGCGAACCCGCCGAACGCCTCTGCGGTGCCGAACCGGCGACGGGCATGGCACTCCCGAGGATGATCACCCTGTGCGGAAGACCTCGCCAGCGCCCGCCGCAACCCCTCTGGGATCTTCCGGTGGTTCCATAGCAGTCCCCAGCTCCACGTTCGCTCCATCACGTCACCAGCCTGAGCCGTCTCAGGGGCCGCTCGTCGTCCGCCGGGAAGCCGAACCACATCTTCCTGACAGGTCTGTATGGTTATTCGGAGGTCGCGCCTTGTCAAGCCCATCGGGAGTGCCCGGCTGATGCCACCGAAGAAGGGAACGCCGAACCGCCGGGGGGTCGCCCGGCGGGAGCAGATCCTCGACGCAGCCGTCGAGCTGTTCGCCCGGTACGGCTACCGCGGGACCGGGCTCCTCGAGCTGGCCGAGCGCATCGGCATCAGCCACAGCGGGATCCTCCACCACTTCGGCACCAAGGAGGATCTGCTCCGCGCCGTCATGGTCCGGCGCGACGAACTCGTGGATCAGGCGGCGACCGACTACGCGGGCAAGGGCATCTTCGGCGCCCAGGACCTTCAGACCCCAACCGAACCCGACATCGTCATCCGACTGGTGACCGTCCTGCGGGCGGAGAACCTCGACCCAGAGGACCCCCTGCACGACTACTTCGACCAGCGCGACCAGCAGACCCGCGGCCTCATCGCCGACGAGATCCGGCGAGGGCAGCAACGCGGCGAGATCCGCAGCGACATCGACGCCGCGGCGAAAGCCACCGAGATCGTCGCCGTCGCCCTCGGGATCGAAACCCAGTGGCTGCTCAACCCCACCCTCATCGACCGATCCGCGATCCTCCGCTCCTACCTGCGGGCCCTTCGCGACGACCTCACCCGCCCGGACGCACCCCGACAGCAGACAGAGACGCCGAAGTAAGTCCGGCCCATCCGCGGCTTCGGCGGCACCCGGGGACGAGCGCTCGTTGCACCACCCCTGATGAACGACGGTTGTGCAGACGAGGCCGACGGGCCGCCTCGACCTCCCGCCGGAAACGGCGGCGGTACTCCTGGTCCCCGGCCCGATCCGGCCTGATCACCTTGACCGCGACCGGCCGCCCCCGCCGGTCGCGCACGTAGTAGACAGCGCCCATCCCGCCCACGCCCAGCCGGCTCAACAGAACGCACAGGCCGATGACGGTCGGCTCGTGCGGCAGCAGGGGGTCCCCGGGGGACGATCACCCCGGCCGCCGGAACCGTGCGCCCCTCCGGGTACGGCACCATGCCAGACGACTGTGTCAGCCTCTGACCTACCCGGTGGGTGAGCCCGCCGCCGGGCCGCGACGCGGCGGCGATGGCGCGAGATCGAACTCCAGGTGCAGGGCGGTCAGGCCACGCAGGATGAAGGTCGGCAGGTACTCGTAGCGGCGGGCTGCAGGCCCACGAGCAGCAGCCCGCTCGCCCTCGAACACGCCAGCGAGACTCGATCACCGGCGGAGAGAGTCCAACTACCAGCCGCGTTGTGTGCCGGGGCAGTTCCGCGGTTGTGTGGTGGTCTTCGAAGGACGATGTTCTTGGTCGCGGCTGTCAGGACCAGGCCTGCCGCCGACCTCCTCGCTCGCGCTCAGATGATCCGGAGCTCCTTTGGACTGGCGATCCACCAGCGCCGACGTCAGGTAGTAGCCGTCGTCGTCCCGCGCCACCTGCTTGTCGCCTCTCGGCAGGGCCCTCACGAGGAAGCCCCGGGGGGAGAGCGCCCCGTAGAACGTCCGCCGCAAAAGCGGACGGTCTACCAGACTCGATCTTGAGCACCGTTGCAGGTCATGGCGCCGACGCGACCGGGCCTACCGAGCTTCGTTGCCATACGAGGCCCATACCTTGTGGCAACGTCCGTGAGCACAGGCCTCGTGACCTCCCACCCGGAAATCCGAAACAGACCGTCACCGAGATCGCATGGCTCCGTTGCCACACCCGTTGCCATAAAACGATCAACCGGTGATCGACAAATCCCGTCATTTCCGCAGGTCAAAAGGGTGGACAGAACCGGGCACAACCCGAACCGCCAGCCCACGATCCCCGGGCCCACGATCGCCATCCCCGATCACACGAACAGGCCGCCTACCAGCGGAAATGCAGGGCGACGCCGTCGTACGTCCACAACCGACCCATCGGCCGCCGCTGCCGGATGACACCCGTGCGGCCGGGGCGCCATGCGCGGCCCCGTCCCACGGCCCGACGTACCGGGCCCAGGGCGCGCCGATGTCCGGGTCGGCTACCGTCGCCGGGTGGGCTGGAGCTCGATCGCCAAGGCCCGCGGGGTGTAGCCCGGTCAACCAGCGTGAAGCCCTGTCGGGGAGGAGCTCCGCGTCCCAGAGGCCTCAGGGGCTGCTCCGGCGAGAATTGTCGGTACTGGGGGATACGTTCCGCGTGTGACTACTCCTGTCTTCTACGCGCAGGCACAGGGTGCGGGCGTCGTGCTGGGTGTCGAGCCTGCGCTCGCGAGCTGGGACAGGGCGAGCTCCCTCGGCCAGGTGCGGTCAGCCGCCTTCATCGACGAGGTCCACGGGGCCGTCGCCGAGCCGATCCGTGCGACACCGGGTCCGCTGGCATTGCGGCTCGACGTCGGGTTGGCGAGCAGTGTGCCGCTGCACACGGCGCATGATCTCGACAATTATCTGTTTCCGCTCGTGCCGAAAACGACCGCGCGCACGGGGCGGGATTTCGTTTGTGTGTGGGCGACCAAGCGTCATGCGGCGACCTCGTCGGTCGGGGTCGCCACGGCGGTACCGGCCGAGGACCCGGGTGGGGCGTGCGTGTTCGAGGTGCGCACGACGGCGTCGGCGAGCACGACCGCCTACAAGGAACAGATTCGTGACCAGGTCGCTGCGGCGGAACCATTGCCCGGTGGCGGTGTCGCCTTGCAACTGGCGTTCGTCGTCGGGCCTCGCCGGGCGTGGCCGAACCTGTGGAAGGCGACGATCGACGCGCTGGGCTCGGTCCTCGGCCGCGACGACGGCGCCCGCGAATGGAACGCCCGCGACGGCCGTGTCACCGATCTCGGGCTGCACTGCACCGTCGACCCTGCGGCTGGCAACGAGATCACGATCGCGGTTCGGGCGTCCGCGGGCAGCGAGAGCACGGCCGCGTGAGGACGCCGGGTATTCGTGTTTCTCAGGTCCACCGGGCCGTGGCCCTCCACGGCCCGGTGGACCTGGCTCCCGCCACGGCATGGTCATGGCTGCTGAAAGGCTGTGTGGCATGGATGCGCAGGTATGTCCCTTCCACTCGGACGAGTTCGTCCGGCCCGCGAGGATGGATGACGGCTCGTGGATGTTCGTCTGCGAGGTGGGCGGCGGGCATCCCCAGCCAGGTCCACACCGCTGGCTGGTGGCCGCCCCGCAGGCTGCCGGGCAGCCCGGGTTGAGTGGGTTGGCGGAGGAGTTCGGCCTGGATGTCGAGCTGCCTGCCGCGCTCACCGAGTACCGGGGCCGGTGGGTGGAATACGGCCTGGTGGAGCGGGCGTACGCACGTCGCAGGCCGGAGGACTTCACGCGCCTGGTGACGCACTACGGGCATCGGGAGCTGGCGCCTAGCCAGTACACGGCGTCGGCGTTCCTGGCCCACACGCTCGGACGGCTGGCGAAAGGCGGCGCGGTGGCGCTGCGGTTCGGTCCGGCGACCGGGCGCTGGTCGTACAACTCGACGATCTCGTGGTGGACGCTGCTTCCGTCCCCCGACTGGACCGAGCGGCTCTCCTGGGCCGACGCGGACGTGGAGATCGACTACCTGCCGGCGCATCACTGAGACGATCACATCCCACCGAGATACCGAGGTATATGCCCGTGACCCGACCCGAGGAGACGGCCAGCGAACGCGGACGCAGAGTCATCGAGATCCTGTGCGCGCACGGCACGCGGCTGGGTTTCGAGGTGGCCCGCGAGTACCCGGTTCAGGGCGGCCGACTCGACGTCGTCTGGCTGGCGCCCCAGGGCCTCGCAATACCGGGATTCGAACGCCCACTGCCGGCGGTCGGTTTCGAGGTGGAATCGAGCTGGAGGACACGCAAGCACATCAAGGGCGACTACCTGAACCTCGCCGACCTGAGCGCCGGCCTCGGCGTCATCGTCCTGCTCGGGGACGGCGAGGAGGTGGAGGCGACCCGCCGGTTCGCCGAAACCCTGGACCGCCCCGGACCGCGGATCCTCATCTGGTCCGAGCAGGACGTCCACCGGCTCACCACACACGCCCCCCAGACGCCGACCCTGGCACCGGACGACGCCAACCCGGCACCTTCCGGCGGCCAGCACGCCGCCGGCGACGGCACGGGAACGCCACAGGGAGAGACAAACGCCCACGCCGGGAAGTACCGCGCCTTGTGGGCCTGGCTCCGAAACCAGACCGCAGATCGTTTCTCCAGTACCTTCGCCGAGATCGAGGAAATCATCGGCATGCCCCTGCCGCCGTCGTCCCGACGCCACCCCGCCCACTGGCACGGATTCGAAGGCAGCGCCGTGGCACGCGCGATCCACGACGCCGGCTGGACAGTCAGAGACCTCGACATCCCGCACGAGAGGTTGACCTTCGTCCGTCTGTCGAGATAGACGAACAGAAGCCGCGGGTCGGCAAAAGCAGGCGGACCTGTGCGGCGCCTCACCTGGCCTACCGGACGTCCCGCTGACGAGACAGCCGGCGCCTCCTGGCCACCACGATCACGACCCGGCAAGGAACGCCGGATCAGACAGCGGTTCGCATTGTGCGAACTTTGCACCCAGCAAAGAGTTCGACAAAATCCCAGGTCATACCAATAGTCACAGTGAC
>NZ_CASGGV010000302.1:0-50011 GCF_949319125.1 Frankia sp. Hr75.2
GTTCCGGAACCGGAACCGGACTACGAGGTTCCGCCGTCGAGCGCGGCGCGCTCTTAAGCGGGTGTCTCATGTGGGGAGTCTCTTCCAGCAAGTGAGCACGGCGGCGACCGCATCGCGGGCTACCTGATCGCCGACGCGCTCCTCGCGCGCTCGTCCTGCCAGAGGAGAGCGTTGCGCAGGGTTCCGAGATCTTGGCCGTTCCAGCGATCATCAGCCGTTCCAGCGATCCTGTCAACTTCACGACACCGGACGGCTATTCGGGCTGTCGGGCGGGGACGTCACCGCCTTCGTCCGGTGGCGTGCCCGGGTGCGAGCAGGACGGCCCACCATCTCCACCTGCAGGAACATACGAGACGAGGGTTTTCGGCGATGCGAAAAAGATTCCAGCACCACCCCCGAGCAGCGGGGAGACCGCGCCGCGCTAGAGTTTCCGGACTAGTCCGATCATCTCGGATATTTGCTTTTCGACAAACAATCAGGACCAGTGACGATGGCTCTCCGTGACAAACTCGCCGCGCGCGCCCAGCCCTATCTCGCCCCAGGTGAGACCGTGCAGCACGTCTTACAGGCGCAGACCGGGCCGACCCCGTACTTCTTCCTTCTCACCATGTTGATCATTTTCTGGATCGACTACCGCATCGTGGTCGTGACGGACCAGAGCATTCTGGTGCTCAGGGCCGGCAAGCTCGTGCCAACGAAGCCGAAGGGAGACGCGCCGCTCGCGCGCCTGCCCCGCGAGACCGTTCTGGGGCCGGTCAGCGGTCTGTGGGGGACGACGGAGGCGACCGGCGAGAAGCTGCGGATACACAAGCGCTTCCACAAGGACATCGCCGCCGCCGACGCCGCGATCGGGCGGTAGCGGAGCCGCCGCCCGCCCTTCACCGGTCCCGCGCCGGTACCGGGACCGCCCCGTCGGTAGCGGCACCACCAGCAGCACCGGCGCCGGCGCCGGTGCGCAGCAGGGACAGGACGACGATCGCCAGGGCGGCCACGATCGCGGCGAACACCAGGCCGGCGGTGGTCAGGCTCGTCAGCTCGACGAGCAGGCCGACCCCGACGACCGGCAGTGAGAGCGCCACGTAGGCGACGACGAAGAAGGCGGAGGCGGCCTCGGCGCGGCGGTCGGCCGGGGAGGCCGCGTTCACGGCGGCGAGGCCGGCCCGGAAGGCGATCCCCTGGGACGCTCCGGAGATCACGCCACCGATCACGAGGCCAGCGACCGACGACGTCGCCAGGCCCAGCGCGAGCACGCCCATGCCCAGCACCAGCCCGGCGCAGCCGACGGTGAGCCCGATGCGCTCGGGCGGACGTCCTGGTGCGGCGAGCCGGCGGGTGACGACGTCGAGCGAGGCCTGGCCGCAGGCGGAGGAGGCGAAGACCGCGAAGACGACCAGTCCGGTGATGGCCCGGTTCGGCGGATCCAGCACGGCGCCCAGGAAGGCGGGTGCCACGGCCGTGTAGAGGCCGAGGACGGCGAATCCGGCGAAGGCAGCCAGCGCGACGCCGACGAAGACCGACCGGGCGCTCGGTGGCACCCGGGGGCGCTGTGGGCGCAGCCGGGCCGGGCCTGTCACCTCGACGGTCTCGGGCATCAGCCAGATGCCGACCGCGGCCGGGACGAGCAGCGCCAGATCGACCACGAAGGTCAGCCGCAGCGGGTTGGGGGCGTACTGGGAGAGCAGGCCGGCCAGCAGCGGGCCGCAGCCCAGACCGCCCATGTTGGCGATGGTGGCGACCAGGGTGGCGCGTCCCCGCCGGTGCGGTGGCGCGAGGTCGAGGAGCGTCGCGGTGGCCGTCCCGGTGAACACGCCCGCGGACAGGCCGGAGAGCACCCGACCGACGAGCAGGACGCCGACGTTGTCCGCCAGCAGGAAGACCGCGGCGCTCGCGGCCGAGGCGAGCAGGCCGGGCAGCAGCGCACGGCGGCGGCCGACCTGGTCGGAGAGCCGTCCGAACAGCAGCAGGGCCGCGATCACGCCGACGGCGTAGGTCGCGAAGACCACGGTGACCATGAGCTGGGAGAAACCGAACCGCTCACGGTAGAGCGGGTAGATCGGCGTCGGCAGGGTGGTGCCGAGCATGGTGACGACGAAGGCGTACGTCGCGAGGACGAACCCCGCCCGGCGGCTGGTCGACGGGCGCCGCCGGGCCCGGCCGGCTGGGGGCTGAACCGGGGCCGCGCGGGTGGGCGGGGCGGCGGCGTCCGCCGTGGTCCCCGTGTCCGGGCCACCGGAGGCGGCCCCTCCCGGTAGGTCGGCAGAGCCAGCGGCGGACATGCCCCTACCTTGCCCCCCACCCAAAGGCCGGCGATAACGAGACCGAGGTGAGGAGCGTCGCATCCCACCGCGGTGGACGGCCGGCGCCGCACCGCTCGTGGCCGTCTGACCGGCCGGGGGCGGCCTGCCCGGCTGCGGCGACCCGGCCAGATACGGCGGTCTGACCGGCTACGGCAGGATGTCCGATGTGGTCATTCCGATTCACGACATCAATCCGCTGCGGCGCAGGCCGGTCGTGACCTGGCTGCTGATCGCCGCCAACGTCGTGATCTTCGTGTTCTTCACGCCGGTGGTCAGCTCGGTTGCCGGGGTACAGACCTCACGGACGCAGAACGCGTGCGAGCAGCAGCGCTTCTTCCAGGAATGGGGTGCGATCCCGAAGGAGCTGCTGTCGAACGAGCAGCTGTCGGTGGCGAACTCCGGCCGGCTCGCGGTGGACGCGCGGGGCCGGGTGGGCTGCCTGCAGGAGTCACCGCCGACGTTCGACAAGTCGCCGGCCCTGTCGGTGCTCAGCGCGATGTTCCTGCACGGCAGCTGGCTGCACCTGCTCGGCAACATGCTGTTCCTCGGGGTGTTCGGCAACAACATCGAGGATCGGATGGGCCGGCTGCTGTACCTGCTCTTCTATCTGACCTGCGGTTTCACGGCGGCGTACGGCTTCGCCGCGTTCGAGGGGAACACCACCGACACGCTGATCGGCGCGTCCGGGGCGGTGGCCGGGGTGCTCGGCGCGTACCTCGTCGTGTTCCCCCGCGCCCGGGTCATCGGGCTGGTCTCGGTGTTGTTCTTCCTGCCGTTCTGGCTGCCGGCGTGGATCGTGCTCGGGTTCTGGTTCGCGCTGCAGTACGTGTACTTCACCGGCTTCGGGGTGGCCGACGGTGGGAGCGTCGCCTACGGCGCGCACGTGGTCGGGTTCGTCGTGGGGGCCGTGCTGGTCGCGCCCTTCGTCCAGCGGCTGCGCGCGGCCGGGCCCGATCCGCGCCGGGCGGTCCAGCATCGCTGGGTGCGTGAGCCACCCGGATTCGGCCAGCAGCGGCGGCCCCGTCACCGCGGCTGAGCCCGGCGGGCGGGCCCCACAGGGGCGGGCCCGCCCGGGCCACCCTGCGGGTGTGGGGAAAAACCGCTGGTGACGAGCCTGGCGATACGGCACCGTTGGTGCGGCTATGACAACCGCATATCACCGCGCCCTGGCCACGCCGGGTGCCGCCCGCTTCGTCCCCGCCGCGTTCCTGGGCCGGCTCCCGATCGCCATGGTCTCCGTGGGGACGGTGCTGCTCGTCCAGGCCGAGACCGGTTCCTACGGGGTGGGTGGGGCGGTCGCGGCGGCCGGTGCCGTCGGTGAGGCGCTGCTCGCCCCGCGCCTCGGGCGGGCCCTCGACCGGTTCGGGCAGGCCCGGGTGCTGTCCGGCTGCCTGGCCGGTCATCTGGCGGCGATGACCACGCTGACCGTGGCGGTGACCGCCGGCGCTCCGCGTCCGGTGTGGTTCACCGCGTCGGCGGTCGCCGGCGGTCTGCTGCCCCCGGTGGGCGCCTGCGTCCGCGCGCGGTGGAGTGCCCGGCTCGGCGGCGGGGAGCTGCTCGGCACCGCGCTGGCGCTCGAGTCGGCGCTCGACGAGGTGGTGTTCGTCCTCGGCCCCACCCTGGTGACGCTGCTGGCGGTGCTGATCGCGCCGCCCGCCGGCCTGGTCGCGTCGATGGTTTTCCTGGCGACGGGCACCGGTGCGCTGATCGCGCTGCGGGAGAGCGATCCGGGGCCGCGCGGCGGCGGCGCGGCCGCCAGCGCCCGCATGCTGCGCGACGGGGGCACCCGCACCCTCCTGCTGATCTTCCTGTGCATCGGCATCGCGTTCGGCGGGGTGGACGTGTCGATGGTCGCCTTCGCCCGGGAGGAGGGGCTCGCCGCGGTGGGCGGGATGCTGCTCGGGCTGTTCGCGGCCGGGTCGGCCGTCTCCGGACTCGTGTACGGCGCGCGGGCGCACACCCGGCCCCTGTCCGGCCGGTTCCTGCTCGCCGCGGCCGTGATGGCGGTCGGGATGGCCCTGCCGCTGGCCGGGGTGACCCTCGAGCTGATGATCCCGCTCGCGCTGCTGGCCGGGGCGACCGTCTCCCCCACCCTGATCACCGGCAACGCGGTGGTCGAGCGCCTGGTCGGCGCCGGGGCGCGTACCGAGGGGTTCGCCTGGCTCACCATGGCGGTCGTCAGCGGGATAGCCGTCGGGGCGCCGGTCGCCGGCAGTCTGGTGGACGGCGGGGGCGCGCACCGCGGATTGCTGGTGACCGCGGGGGCCGGTGTTCTCATCGGTTCGGCCGCGCTGACCGGCCGCCGCCCGCTCTCCTCAGGTCGACTGGTGGATCATCGTCCACACAACGATTGAACCCGGCTAACCAGCCGTTCACCAGAGTTATAATCTGCATGCTGCACGTGACATACAGCGACGTTCTTCAACGACAGCGGGGTCGGGCGGAGTCAACGGTGTCAGAGGTATCAACGGGCAGTTCCGGGGCCGGCGTGACGCCCGCCCAGCAGTCGCGGGCGGGCTCCATCCGCGTCTTCCTTCTCGACGACCACGAGGTCGTCCGCCGCGGGCTGCGTGACCTGCTCTCCGAGGAATCCGACATCGTCGTGGTGGGCGAGGCCGGGCGCGCCGACGAGGCGATCGCGGACATCATCATGTTGCGCCCGGACGTCGCCGTCCTGGACGCACGGCTACAGGAGGGCAGCGGGATCGAGGTGTGCCGGCACGTCCGGTCGCACGATCCGGAGATCGCCTGCCTCATCCTCACCTCGTTCGACGACGAGGACGCCCTGTTCACCGCGATCATGGCCGGGGCCGCGGGCTACGTCCTGAAGCAGATCCGGGGCACCGCGCTGGTCGACGCGGTGCGCCAGGTGGCCGCCGGCCAGTCCCTGCTCGACCCGGCGGTCACCTCCCGGGTGCTGTTCCGGCTGCGCGAGGGGCCGGTGGAGGACGAGCGCCTCGCCGGCCTCACCGACCAGGAGCGACGGATCCTCGCGCTGATCGCCGAGGGGCTCACGAACCGGCAGATCGCCGCCCGCATGTTCCTGGCGGAGAAGACGGTCAAGAACTACGTGTCGAGCATGCTGTCCAAGCTCGGGATGGAGAGCCGCACGCAGGCGGCCGTGTTCGCCACCAAGCTGTCGTCCTGACAGCCGGCGTGGGAGCCCCGGCCCTGACTGGCCGCTGGGGCGCCTGACGGGGAGCACCGCGCCGCCGGACCGGTTCAGGGCCCACCAGGCCCCTCCGCGGGCCCGACGCCGAGTCGCGGGGCGGGGGTGTTCCCGGCCGGCAGCGCGCATGGTGGCGGGATGGGCTGAACCAGCGGCACGTGCCAGGTCACCGTCGTGCCGATGCCGTCCTCGCCTGGGCCGAACTCCATCCGGCCGCCGAGGTCGAGCGCCCGGCGGCGCAGGTTCGTCAGGCCGCTGCTGCGCGACGCGCCACCCGGGCCGCAGCCGTTGTCGCGCACCTGCACCGAGACGTCGGTGTTGGTGACCCGCACCAGCATCTCGATGCGGGTAGCCCGGGCATGCCGTGCGATGTTCGACAGCGCCTCACGGATGGCCGCCAGCAGGTGCGGATGGATCACCTCCGGGATACCGCGGTCGACCGGGCCGTCGATGCGGGCCGTGGGCCGGATGCCCAGCGCCTGCTCGGCCTGCGACACGATTCCGGCGATCTCGGCCCGCAGGTCGACGGGGCCGGCGGACGCCGTCAGCGAGAAAATCGTATGGCGGATGTCGGCGATCGTCTGATCCAGCTCGCGGACGGCGTCGTTGAGCCGCACCGCGGCGCCCTCGTCGATCACCCGGGCGAGGCCCTGCATCTGCAGACCGGTGGCGAACAGCCGCTGGATGACGACGTCGTGCAGGTCGCGGGCGATGCGGTCGCGTTCCTCGAACACCGCGAGGCGTTCCCTGTCCCACTGCACGCGGGCGAGTTCCAGGGCGAGCGCGGCCTGGCCGGCGAACGCCGCCGCCATCTCCAGGTCGAGCTGGTCGAACGGGACCGCGCCCGGGGCCGCGGTGAGCATGAGCACCCCCAGCGGCCGCCCGGCGGCCAGCAGCGGGATGACCATCACGGTGCCGATCACCAGGCCGTCGACGGCCTCGCCCAGCAGGCTGTGCGCGGCGGGATCGGCGCGCTCGGCGGGGACGAGCACCGCCCGGCCCTCCTTCATGATCTTGAACAGCCCGACCCGCTCGGGCAGCATCCGCCCCCGCAGCTGCTCGGCGAGCGGACCGTCGACGACGGCCACCTCCAGCGACCTCGGGGCCGCGCCGGCCCGCGCGGCGGGCCGGTGGGGCTGGACGCCGAAGCGGCCGGGCCGGGCCGCCTCCGCGCTGTTCACCGGGAGCACGATCGCGGCGAGCAGGGCCGAGGTGATCTGCCTGGCACGCCGGGCGACCAGCCGTAACGCGTCGACGGGCTCGGCCACCGACAGCAGCGCCGTGGTGATCTCGGCACTCGCGGTGAGCCAGGCCTGACGCCGTCGGGTGGCCTCGTAAAGACGGGCGTTCTCGATGGCGAAGCCGACGGCCGCGGCGAGCGCCTCGACCAGGTCCTCGTCCTCCTGGGTGAACTCGGGTCCGTGCTTGCCCACCAGGTACAGGTTGCCGAACGCCTCCCCGCGGACGGCGATCGGGACGTTGAGGAACGTGGTGAAACGAGGCCGGCCGGGCGGGAAGCCGAGCGTCTCCGGCGCGACGACGGCGGTGCCCACCCGCGGCGCGTTCCCGCCCGGGTGGGGGCCGCCCCCGGGCTCGCCGATCAGGCCGCGGCCGGGCGGCATCCGGGCGATGTCGCGGGGAACCTCCTCCCCCGGGCCGACCGCGATCAGCTCGGTGATGGCGCCGTCCTGGCCGAGGACCCCGAGCGCGCCGAGCTCGCAGTCCACCAGGGAGCGGGCCGCCTGCGCGATCCGGCGTAGCGTCACTGGCAGGCTCAGCTCGCGCGCGACATCGACCACGGCGTCGAGCAGGCCGCGCATCCGGCTCTGCACCGCGTAGACCTCCGACCTCGGAGCGGGCTTGAGGCAACGGCCGGCGCCGGTCTGGACCATCCCACGCCTCCCGTCCGATCGCCTCCCGTGACGATAACGAGCGCATGCCCCCCCCGGGGACTCCCCCGCGTATCCGGCGAACTCCTCCCTGCCACGAACGGGGCACCGGGATGGCGTAGAGTCCCTCGTATGGCCGTACCGGGCTTCCTGCTGCACAGCGACCGCGTGACCGACCTGAGCAGGGTCGTCACCGCGGCCTGTACGACCCGGGTCTGACCGCCGGCGGGCTGTTGCCCGCCGCCCGCCAGGCCCGTCCCGCCCGCCCCGCAAGGCCTGACGCCGCGGGGCGCCCTGAAGAGGCACGCCGAAGCCACCAGCCCGCACCCCCGGGGGGCTGATCCCAGCCACCGCACCCGATGCCCCGGGGCCGGTCACCGGCCGCGGCCCGCCCGCGCATGCGCGCCGGTCCGCGGGAAGCGCCGGTCAGCCGGAGACGTCGACGGCCGGTTGGGAGCCGCCCCGCCTGCGCCCGGCGCCGGCTGTCGGCACGAGGCCTCTTCACTCCGCTCACCGATGCGTTCGACCCACCGATGCGTTCGACGTGTCCGCGATGGCGTCACCTGCGTGACGTCCGCCCGCCAGCACTCGCGTCGCGCGTGGCACTCGTGCAAGGAGGCACCGATGCCGCTGATCCACCCTGCGCTGCTCCGTCCGGCTGTGGCGGCCATGCATGAGGCCACGTCGCCCGGCGCCGCACCGCCCGGCGCAACGTCACCCGGCGCCGCGCCGTCCGGCGTCGCGCCACTCGTGCCGGACCGGTTTCTCGTCGACGAGCCGATGACTCTCGGCCTCGCGGACCTGCGCGAACTGGTCGCCCGGCTGGCGGGCGCCGACCTCGCCTGGCGGCCGCTCGTCCGGCACGACCCGGACAGCCGCTGGTACACCCGCCTGCTGCTGTCCGGCGCCGTCGAGGTGTGGCTCATCGGCTGGTACCCGGGGCAGCGGACGGAGATCCACGATCACGGCGGCGCGCTGGGGGCGCTGGCCGTCGCCGAGGGCGCCGTGGACGAGGACGAGTGCGGGGCAGACTGGCAGATCACCCGGACGCACCGGCACGGGGCGGGGGCGCTCGCCGTCTTCCAGCCGGATCACGTCCACCGCATCGTCAACCGCGGGCACGGCCTGGCCACCACGATCCACGCCTACTCGCCGCCCGAGCTGCCGCTGCGGTACGCGCCGGACCTCGCCCGGCGGACGGAGCCGCCCATGCCCCGCGAGTCGCGGGAGTCGCGGGAGTCGCGGGAGTCGCGGGGCATGGCCGCGGTGGTCCCGGCGTGAGCGAGAGCCGGGTCGACGCGATGCTCGGCGCGGCCCGTGCCCGGCTGCGCCGCCTCACCCCCGAGCAGGCCGCGGCGGCGCTGACCGACGGCGCCGTCCTGATCGACATCCGGCCGGCGGCCCAGCGGGCCGCCGAGGGCTCGATCCCGGCCGCCGTGGTGATCGAACGCAACGTGCTCGAATGGCGGCTGGACCCGACCTGCGAAGCCCGGGCCCCCTTCGCGACCGGCGACGACATCGTGCCGATCGTGATCTGCTCCGAGGGCTACACCTCCAGCCTGGCCGCCGCCTCACTCCAGGACCTGGGCCTGCCCGCGGCGACCGACGTGATCGGCGGGTTCCACGCCTGGGCGGCGGCGGGCCTGCCGACCACCAGCTGATCTCCAGCCCAACCACCGGCGGACCGCCGACCGAGCTCGAGTCGATCGCCGGCTGATCCGATCCGAGCTGAGCGCCGGCCGCCCGGCCGCCGGCCGTTGATACGTTTCAAACCCACGGTACCCTCATGTGGTCCTGAGCACATTTCAAGGCCGATGAGCGACGACATCCGGAATCCGGCGGCATTTTGTACCTTTTTTACCTGCCGGCAACCCGCTCCGGAGGCGGCCTCCGGCCGCGCCCGACCGGCGCTCCCCGCACCGACATCTCACCGCCACGGTGCCGTCACACCGATCTTGCTGCCTCTACAGAATGCCTGTACAGCAGCCGCTTGTATGCCTGGGAGACCTAGCGCACAGCGCGCGCGGAAACGGTGACGTAACCGCCATGGACCTGGGAAGGTGAGGTCCGCCGCCCCGGAGCACCACCAATCGGGGGGCCCGGAGGGTTCCGGACGTCGGCGTTCCGGAACCCTTGCTATCCGGTCGAGAGAAGTCTACGTTCCTCGGTTAACGAGACGAGACGGGATCGTTTCCGAGCGGGGCTCCGAGTACACGCCGGGCGCACTGTTGGGAAGCACCTGGGGGCTTCTCGACTCGTGCTGGTAGGCCCGCCTGTCCGGTGTACGGCGCTACGCCGGACGTGCGTTACCGCAGCGCACCTGTCCGCCTTTGCAACGTCAGCAGGAGACGGTATGCCCAGTCAGCCCGGCATGCTACCGGTCGGTAGCCCCGCCGCACCCATGTCCCTGTCGCCGTCCGATTCCGTCCGCGAGGGAGGCAACCGATGAGTGCCGGCGTACCCGTACTTCCCGGTCGTGACCTCCCGCCGCAGCCGTTCGGCGAGGGCTGGCCCGTCTACTGGCGCCAGGACGCCGCGTGCCGCGACGGCGACCCGGACGCCTTCTTCCCGCCGGACGGGCGCAACACCAAAGCACGTGCGGCCGCCGAGACCCGGGCCCGCAAGATCTGTTCCGACTGCCCGGTGCAGCGGGCCTGCCTGGCCACCGCGATCTTCCGCCAGGAAGAGCACGGGGTCTGGGGCGGGCTGACCTCGGACCAACGCTCCGCCCTCGTCCCGCGGGGCCGGCTCAGCGCGGACGACGCGCTCGCCGCCGCGGACCGCCTCCTGCTTTCCATCGCCGTCGCGAGCTGACCCGGCCACGGGCCGCACGTCCTCCGGCCCGGTCATCGTCCCCCCCGGCGATGACCGGGCCGTCCTCGTCGGACGCCTCACGCCACCACATCGAGACCACAGGCCGGTGAGCGGCGTAACGAAGGCATTGACGGAGACCTCCGGCGATGGGCAGTCTGCGAGTCGTCACGGCGCCTGTGCCGGCGCGTTCGACGGGCGTTCGACAGGCGACAGACGGGGAGGACCATGGTGTCCGGTGGCGACGGGTTCGCGCGTGCCGAGGCCGCGCGGTGAGGCCCACCTCGCGCCTACTGCTGCTGCGGCACGCCAAGTCCGACTGGACGTCCGACCCGGAGGTCCGTGACCAGGACCGCCCGCTCTCCCCGAAGGGGCGCCGCGGTATCGCGCTGGTCGCCGACTACCTGGCCGCGTCCGGTCTCGAGCCCGACCTCGTGCTCTGCTCGTCCGCCGTGCGCACCCGCGAGACGGTGGAGCACCTGGCCGACGCGCTGCCCGGCGACGTCCCGGTGCTGGTGGAGGACCGGCTCTACCTGGCCGAGGCGAACGACCTGCTGGCCCGGCTGCGGGAGATCGACGACGGTGTCCCGACCGTGCTGCTGGTCGGCCACAACCCGGGCATCCACACGCTCGCGGTGGGGCTGCTCGCCCCGTCCGAGCGGCACCGCGTGCCGACGTTCCCGACGGCGGCGCTGGCCGTGCACGGCCCCTCGGTGCCGCGCTGGGCCGAGCTCGGCCCGGCCACGACGAGGCTGCTCGACTTCGTCACCCCGCGCTCCCTGCGGACGTCCGCCGGCACCCCCGGGGACCCGGCGGACGACTGAGCCGCCAGGGAGCGACTGGCACCGGCAGGGGCCCGGCCGGGCCGTCAGGCGGGTTGGGCTCGGTCGGGGCCGGTGCTGCGGCGGTGCACCCGGCCGGCGGCCGAGCCCAGCCGACGGGCGGCGTCCCGGGCCACGCCATGGCCACGCGGGCGCGGCGAGAGGCGGTCGAGCGGGCGCATGACCATCGCCTCGTTGTAGGCGATGAGCGTCTGCGGGAGGTCCGGCGAGCCCACCTCCACCGGCTCCCCGAGCAGGAGCGCGAGCGCGAGCCAGGGCAGGTTCAGCCCGGCCGCCGCCGACTGGTAGGTCCCGGAGGCGGCCCGCGTGTTGACCTCGAGCAGCACCGGCGTGGCTCCGCGGTAGCGGACCTGGACGTTGTTCAGGTACGCCAACCCGAACTCCTCGACGACGCGGGTGGCGAGCTCCGTCACGGCCGCGTCCGCCCGCAGGTTGCGGGTCCAGGGCAGGCCGTCCTTGCCTCGCGGCACCGCCGCCAGGACACTGCCGGGCATCGCCACCGGGCCCGCCCCGGGCGCGGGGCTCGTGCCAGAAGCAGGGCGGGAGAGCACGTCGACGCTGAACTCCGGCCCGTCCAGGAACTCGCCCACGACGAGGGCGGGGAAGCTGCCGGCCCGGCCGAGGATGCGTTCCATGGTGGCGGGGCTGACCCGCACCGACGGCGGCTCGAACAGCGCCGTCAGGCGCTCGGCGTCCCCGTCGATGATCCGGAAGCCCTGGCCGCCGTGGTCGACGTCCGGTTTGACGCAGACCGTGCAGCCCGCGGCCGACAGCTCGTCGCAGGCGGCCTCGAACTCCGCGAAGGTTGTCACCGTCCGGGTGTGGGGCACCGGCAGGCCACGGGCCGCCATCGCCGCGTACTGCCCGGACTTGGTAGTGAAGATCCGCGCCGAGGCGGCTGGGGAGCACATGACCCGCACTCCGGCGGCCTCGAACTCGCCGACCCGGGCGGCGACGCCCAACATGTTGCGCCCGGGGACGAACACGTCGATCCCGTGCCGGCGGCACGCCGCCAGTGCCTGCTCGACGAACTCGTCGCCCTCGCCCGGTGGCTCGTCGATGACGGCGTCGCAGGCCTGCAGGAACGGGGTGCTCGGGATCTGGTGGGAACCGAGCACCGTCAGCCGGCCGGGGCCGGCTCCGTCCCGCAGCAGCCCGATGAGCTGGTAGGTGCCGCGCCAGGTCTGGTTGAACCAGAGGCGCGCCGCGCTCAGTACGCCTGCTCCATGATGTTGGAGGCCAGGCCGATGGCGGCACCCGCGACGATCGCCACACCGGCCGCGATCCACAGGGGCACCGAACCGAGGATCAACGCGAGAGTCCCGAAGATGAAGGCGGCGATAATGATGTACACCGCCGCCCAAGAGCCCACGTTGCCCCGCACATGACCGGTCTCCGACACGTCCACTCCTGTCTCGTCGTCCACGGTAACCATGCCCGACCTCCCGCCGAGCGTACCCGCCCGGGAACGTCTCAGGAGAATCCAGCCAGGTGACGCAGATCCGCCAGTTGGTCGTTGAGCCATCGCCGGACGTCGTGCGTGCGGACCTGCTCGGCGGCCGCGGCGAGCCGACGGTGCCGTTCCTCCATCGGCATCGTGAGCGCGGTGTAGAGGGCGTCGGCCATCTGCTGGACGTCGAACGGGTGCAGCGTGACGGCGAACTCACCCAGCTCCTCGTGCGACCCGGCCATCTCGGACAGCGCGAGCACGCCGCCGCGCCGGTTGACGACGGCGACCTCCTTGGCCACGAGGTTCATGCCGTCGGCGATGGCGTTGACCATCAGCACGTCACAGATCGAGTAGGCGGCGACCGCCAGCGCGAAGTCCTCCACCATGCGGAGATCGATGGGCTGGCGCCCCTCCTTGGTGTGCTTGGCGTTGATCTCAGCGACGACCGCGCCGATCAGCGCGATGTAGTCGGCGTACTCCGGGACGTCGGTCCGGCTCGGCTGCAGCAGCGCGAGGAAGCTGACCCGCCCGACGAGCTCGGGATGTTGGTCGAGCAGGGTGCCGAAGGCCAGGAAACCGCGCACCACGTTCTTGCTGGGGTCGGTGCGGTCCACCCGGAGCACGAGCTGGCGGTCCTCGTCGAGGAACACGTAGCGCAGCATCGCCATGTGGGCGGCGACGTCCTCGCTGGCCAGCGTGGCGTCGAGGGCCGCCGGGTCGACGGAGATCGGATAGTAGCGGGCGCTCACCACCCGGTCGTTCACCGTGACGGTCAGGTCGTCGAGGTTGATCGGCAGGCCGAGCAGCTCGCCGGCGCACAGCACGAAGTTCCGGGCGTAACGGCGGGTGTGAAAGCCGACGACGTCACTGCCGAGCAGGCCGCGCAGCAGACGTTCCCGGATGTTCCCGGGCAGCACGCGCCATTCGTCCGGGCCCGGCCACGGAATGTGCACGAAGTGGGTGAGAACCACATCGGGGCACTGTTCGCGGACGTGTTCGGCCACCAGGTAGAAGTGGTAGTCCTGCAGCAGCACCAGCGCCTTGCCGCCGCGGGACCGCACCTCGTCGGCGACGGCGTCGGCGTAGGCCCGGTTCACCGCGGCGTAGCCGTTCTCGAACGCGTCGTGCTCGGCCCGGGTGAGCACCGGAGCCAGCGACCGGCCGTACAGGCCGTGCTGGATGAACCACAGGATCGGGTTCGACCAGACGCTGTAGAAGTCGGCGTAGGCGTCCGGATCGGTCACCACCAACCGGACCCTGATCGACGGGCCGTCCGGCTGCCCCTCGACGACGTGCGGGGTCGGCTGGGTCTGCACCAGGATCGCGCCGCCGTCGTTCTCACCGGCGACGGCGGCGTCCTCGGGGGTCGCGGCGCCGCACACCCAGACCGCGTCGTCGAGGTGCTCGGCGAGGCCGGACAGCGCGGACACCAGCCCGCCGGCGCCACGGTTGACGGTCCGGCCGGACGCGTCACGATCGAAGCTGACAGGACCTCGGTTGGACAGCAGAACCAGCGGAAGATCGAGCAGGTCGATGTCCGACACGGCGGAAGAAGCCCTCCTGGTCGTCATGGTGCCCGGCACCGTCGGTCGGCGCACGGCCGGCAATGTGGGCACTGTCGGCCACGGCCCGCCGAAGGGTCGGGCGCACGGGACAATCCGGACTGTAGTGAGCCTGGCTATCGGATGCACCGCGTTGCCGCCCGGCCAGGACGTTGTTACCCGGACACCCGGCGGGTTACCACCACCGCACAGCGCGTGCGGGTCTCCGTGACACGGACCCCGACCAGTTCGTCCACGTACGCACCACTGCGCGACCAGTGCACATGCCCGGCCGGTCCGGCCGCACCGCGCGCCGCGGTTCTCCCCCGCCGACACCGGTCCCACCGGCAGTGTGTCCGACACCACGCCGGATCCGGGCCGGTGGTACGCCCCCGGTCACAGACCGTCGCGGTAGACCTTGACCTCCTGGACGGCGTTGCCGAGCGCGGCGAGCGCGTTCTCCAGGCTGTCCCTGGTCTCGACCAGCGCACTGGTGAGCTGCTCGACGGCGAGGTGCTCACTGCCGTCGGTGGCCGCCACGACCATCGCCTGCGCTTCCTCGATCATGTTGAGCGCGCCCTCGAGCTGGCCCGTCACATCTTCCGTGCGCCGGAACGCCTCGTCGAGCTGTGCCTTGACGTCGGCGATCGTCCCTGCCACCGTGCACTCCGTTCGTTGACCGACTGGGTCCTCTCACCGGCTGGGTCCTCTCACCCACTGGTCCCCGCACCGGCTGGTCCCCGCACCGGCGCGGGCTGCCCGGCCCCGGCCTCAGCGCCGCCCGGATCCGCCCTGGCCGGTGGGTTTGGACGAGCCGGTGGCCGCGCCGAAGCCCAGCCCGAACCGCAGCGCGAGCGCGAGCACGGCCAGCGAGCCGACGGCCCCCGCCGGCTCGATGGGCACGAAACCGAACGTGGCGAAGACGGCGACCGCCGCCGACGCCGCGGCGAGCAGGGCGCTGCGCACCGCGGCCGCCGCGGACGAGCCGGTGGCCGCGACCACCGCGATCGCGCCCACTCCCCCGGCCGCGGCGAGGCACGGCAGGGCCGGCGCCGCCACGAACACCCGGGCCGCCACCGTCAGCGCGCCGCCGAGCGCGCAGCACAGGGCGGTGACCAGCCCCGCGGACATCCCGGAGGCGCCCTTCGTCACCGCGCGCAGCTCGGCGGAGCGGGCCATCACCTCCAGGCACAGCCGGTAGGCCAGCTTCTTCGCCCGCTCCGGGTCGACCAGGCCGTCGGCGCCGACCAGGCCGCCGGACGCCGCGCCGAGCCGCTTCCCGCCGCGCTGACCCATGGAGGGCTGCTCGTCGACACCGCGGGCCCGCGAGCCGCGCGACGCGCGGCGTCCGCCCGCCGCGTCGATCGTCACAGCCGTGGGACGGCCGCCGCGGCCACGGTCGAGCCCGTCCAGATCGCCGGCGTACCGCTGGTAGACGGCCTCGAGGTCGGGCCCCTCGCCCCTGCGGGGGCGCACCTGGTCGAGCTCACCCAGGCCGTGCGGGGCCAGCGACCCGCCGACGCTCCCCCAGACGACGCCGATGCGTGTGCGTATGTCGTCGGCCGCCGAGCGGTGCCGGCGGGCGATCACGTCATGCCCCTCCTGGCGGGCGGCGAGGCTCTCGGCCAGCCGGGCCCGCACCGCGTCGGAGGCCCCCATCAGCTCCCGGTACCGGTTGGCCGCTACCAGCGGATGGTCGAGCTCCCGCGGCACGAACGCGCCGGGCCGGGGCGGCACGGCCGCGGCGGAGCCGGACCGGGGGGTGGGAGCGGTGGCGCCTGAGGGCATGGTCGGCACGAGCGGCCCGTCCGGGATCTCGGCGAGGCCGGAGCCGATCGTCCCGCCCGCCCCCGGGGCGCTCCCGCCGCCGCTCACGCTCCCGTTCCCCCGCCCGTGGCCGAGGTTGGGATCGGGACCGGAGCCGGGGTCGGGAGGCCCCAGCCCGCCGCTGGCACCCGCCCCGGCAGCGTCGGGACCCGTCGGGAGTCCATATGGATCAGCCACCCTCCGCGCATTCCCCGCCTCGGGCGGATCACTCACCCCACGCCGGCCCGCGCCGCTCACACCGCCGCTCCGCTCTCGGCCGCCGACCCCGTGCCGAGCGGGGCGAACGGGACGACGGTGCGCGGCTCGGCCTGGGCGTGCCGGTCGAACAGCACCGCCCGGTTCGGCGTCGTGCCCGCCGTGACCGGACGGTGTCCCGCCAGGCCGAACAGGTCACCACCGGGCAGGCCCGTCGCCGCCCAGGCCGCGATGTCGTCCCGGTGCCCCGGGCCGAGGTCGTCGACGAGCCGGGACGGCGCCCGCCACCAGCAGAGCAGGTGCACGCCGGTGGCCGGGCCACGCCGGGTCAGCGTCCGCAGGTCGTCGAGACCGGACCGGCGCGACGCGTCGTCGCGCGCCTCGAGCCCGGCGCGGCCGGCGTCCATCGCGAACACGACGATCAGCCGCATGCCCGCGGCGGCCTCGCCCCGCCCGGCCAGCGCGGCCTCCTCCCGGGCCCGGATCTCCGCCGCGGCCGACCCCAGCACCCCGCGCAGACCGGTGACGTCCGTGACATGGGTGGGATGCCCGGAGCGCCGCAGGACGTCCGCCATGACCTCGGCCGCGGCCACCGTGGCCGGATCGGCGGCGACCACGTCGACGACCAGCCCGCCGCGCGGCGTCTGGGCACCGACGGACACGGCGGCCGCCTGGACCATGCCGACCGCCTCGCGGCGCAGCGGGCCGAGGATCGCCAGGTGCCGGCCCGGCAGCCGGGCGAGCCGCACCCCCACCGCCGGCGGGGCCAGGTCCAGCGGGACGCCGACGAAGGCCAGCGGGTCCCCCGCCGCCTCCCCGGGCAGCGGCGCCGGCCGCCCGGCCAGCGCCTGGAAGGCCGGGTTGTCGGCGAGGACGGCCGGCGCGTGGCCGACGAACACCCGCGGCGCCCGCATCGGCGGGACGGCCCGGGCCACGAGGGCCTCGATCCGCTCCCGCAGCCCGGCGATCACCTTCGGGTCGGGATAGGCCACCCGGACGTGCTCGTTACCGATCGGATGGCCGTTGCGCCGGTTCACGATGGCCTCGCCGACCCCGGACAGCGCGCCCGCCGCCTCGTTCGCGGTCGACAGCAGAACCCGGGACTCGGAGATCGACGTCCGCAGCGCGACGCGCAGCGCGAACTGGCCGAAGATCGATCCGCGCTTGCCCGCGGTCGCGTCCAGCGCGTCGATGCCGGACAGCGTCTGGCTGGCCAGCAGCAGGTGGATCCCGTAGGCGCGGCCCTGGCGGGCGATCACCTCGAGCAGCGCGACCGCCTCCCGGGCGACCGCGTCGAGTGGGGTGAGCATGACCTGGAACTCGTCGATCACGATCAGGGTGCGCGGCCAGGCGGAGCTGCGGTCGGCGGCACGCAGCCCGCGCAGGTCGCGCGCGCCGACGGCCCGCATCGTCACCGAGCGCCGCTGCATCTCGTCCCGGGCGGCGCGCAGCACCGCGACGCCGAACTCCCGGTCGCTCTCGATGCCGACGGTGTCGGCGTGCGGAAGGTAGAAGGGGTCGCCCGGACGCGCGGCGAACTGGGCGAACTCCAGGCCCTCCTTGAAGTCGAGGAGGTGGAAGCGGAGCTGGTCCGGGCCGTAGCGGGCGGCCAGCCCGTAGACCACGTCGAGCAGCAGGGTCGACTTCCCGGCCCCGGCCTGGCCGCCCACGAGGCCGTGCACGGTGTCGTCATCGAAGGCGAGGGTGACCTCGCCGTCCGGGCCGTGCGCCACCGGGACGGAGACCCCGGCCGAGCTCTCGTACTCCCAGAGCCCGGCGGGCAGCAGGCCACCCAGGTCCGGCGCACGGGCGGCGGCGCGCTCCACCCCGGCCGCGACCCGGGCGGTGACGTCCGAGACGACCACCGACGGTGGGGGGGCGTCCAGGACGCAGCCGAGCAGGCCGGACAGGGTGGTGCGCCAACCGCCGGGCATCCCGCCGTCGCTCTCGCCGCGCAGGGCCAGCAGCTCGACCGCGGTGATCGTCTCCGCGTTCGGCAGCCGCCCCGCGGCCCGCCCGCCGGGGACGTCGACCCCACCGCCCCCGGGTTCGACGACCGCGATGACGTGCACCCCGCACGAGGGGCCCTGGGAGGCCACCGCGTCCAGCGCACGGGCGGCCTCGTCGGGCAGGGACGGCCAGCCCAGCAGCACCAGCAGCCGCCACGGCTCCGACCGGGGCAGGCCGGCGTCCTCCCGTTCGCGTAGCGAGTCGAACCGGCCGGCGAGGCGTTCGACGGTGATCCGACCGACCTCGCCGGAGAGCTCGGCGAGGGCGAGCTCGAGGCGCGCGCGGCTGGTCAGCGTCGGGCCGACGACCCCGGCCACCCGCAGCGGGGCGAAAGCGGCGAGGCCGGCCCCGAGCTCGTGCGGGTCGTAGACGGTGATCCGGACGCCACCCGGGGGGACGCTCGCCAGGATCCGGGTGAGCAGGCCGCGGACCAGGCCGACCGCCTCGCCGCGGCGGGGGCGGGTGGTCTCGATCTGGAGGTTTCCCGCGTCGAGCAGCGGCACCGCCAGCGGCACCTCGACGGTGCGCTCGCCGCGGGCCAGCGGCGGCACGAGGATCCGGCCCAGCCGCCACAGCCCCGGCCGGACCGGTGGCCCGGGCGTGGGGTCGGCGCCGCCCGCGGGCAGTGTTCCCCGCCACTCCGGCGCGTCCCAGCCGGCGCCGGCGAACGCGGGCGCCTGCCGCCGGGCGAGCGCGCCGGCCTCGCTCAGCGCGAGCGCGACCTGGTCGAGATCGCCGGCGAGGTCGGCCGGCACCGCGCCGAGCGTCTCCGGGTCGAGCGCGGCGGCCGACGGGACGGGCAGCGCGCCGGAGGCCAGCTCGGTCGCCTGCTCGTCGAGCTGGTCGGCGAGCGCGAGCGCCGCCTCCAGGCTCTCCGTGATGCCGGAGACGAGCAGGCGTGCTCGCCGCGTGCCCGACACCGCGACCTCCTCGCGACAGACGACCGGAACGTCTCCTGACCGGGCCGCGTCCGCGACGCCACGACACCCGCCGCCACCTGACCTGGTGCCAGCTGGCGGATCACCACCAGCGATCAGTCACTGGCACACCACGCTAGCGACCGTTGCGTCACGTCGGGCCGTTTCACCGCATGCGGAACCGGCGACCACCCGGGTGTCTCCGGCCGGTGTCCCCGGCCAGTTCAGCCGATAACCGTGGGAAACACCCGATGATGAACTGGACCGTACCGGATGCCCGCCGGGACACCGACGGTTTATCCGCTGTGTCGCGCGTGTTCAATGGCCCGGCGGAGGAGCATCGACGTGGACGCCGTACGGGAGGCACACAAGTGGCGGATCCGGGGCGCATGTCCGGCCTGGACGCGGGGTCGGAGACCGAACCGGACGGGCTGGCGGGCCCCGGGGCCCCGGCCGGCGTTTGTGGCGGCGGCGGTGCGGGCGACGTGGATAGCGTGACCGGTATGGAAGGCGTGGCTGGTCTCGACAGCGTGGCTGAAGTTGACAGCGTGGCGGGTGGCCCGCTTCAGGCCGCCGCCGCGGCGGAGGCGCCGGCGGACCGACCGCTGGCCGTCATCGACGTCGACGGGGTGGTCGCCGACGTGCGGCACCGCCTGCGCTTCCTGCGGGCCCGCCCCGGTGACTGGGACGCGTTCTTCGCTGCCGCGGACGTCGATCCGCCCCTGGTCGAGGGGGTGGAGCTGGTGCGCTCGCTCGCCCGCGACCACGAGGTGCTCTGGTTGACCGGGCGCCCGGAGCGTTCCCGGGCCGCGACCGAGCGCTGGCTGCGGGAACAGGGGCTGCCCCTCAACGAGCTACGGATGCGCCCGGACGCGGACCGCCGCCCGGCGCGGATCTTCAAGCGCTCCGAGCTGCGCCGGCTCGGCGTGCACCGCCGGGTCGCCGTCGTGGTCGACGACGACCCGGCGGTCGTGGAGCTGCTGCGCGCCGACGGCTGGCCCGTGCTGCGCGCCGACTGGGTCGCCTACGAGCCCACCCTGGGCAACGCCCAGAACACCGAGGGACGCACCTGAGGCCGCGGCCCGCCACGATCGGGCCCTGCCGCGATCCGGGCGGCCTGATCTCGCGGCCTCGTCAGCCTGCGGCGTCCCTTCGGAAGGCCCGGACGGCCAGCGGCCCGAACAGCAGCAGGATCCCGCCGCACCAGGCGAGCGAGAGCAGCAGGTCGTCAGCCACCGGGCCGCCGAGGAACAGGGCGCGCACGGCATCCACCGTGACGGTGACCGGCTGGTGGTCGGCGAACGCCTGCAGCCAGCCCGGCATCGTGTCGACCCGGGCGAAGGCGGAGCTGGCGAAGACGAGCGGGAAGACCCAGATCATCCCGCCGGACTGTGCCGCCTCCGTGCTGCGGACCGACATGCCGATCACCGCCGACACCCAGGAGAAGGCGTAGGAGAAGATCAGCATCACGCCGAATCCCGCCAGGATGGCCGGAACCGTGGTGTCACCGAAGCGGAAGCCGACCGCCAGGCCGACCAACAGCATGATCAGGATGATGAAGGCGTTACGGACCAGGTCGGCGAGTGTCCGCCCGGTCAGCAGGGCCGAGCGGCTCATCGGCAGCGACCGGAAGCGGTCGATCAGCCCCTCCTCCTTGTCGTTGGCGAGGCCGATCCCGGTCATCATCGCGCCGAAGATCACTGTCTGCACGAAGACGCCGGGCATCAGGAAGTCGACGTAGTCGAGATCCGGGCCGACGTCGATCGCGCCCCCGAACACGTAGCTGAACAGCAGGACGAACATCACAGGCTGGATGGTCGCGAAGACCAGCAGCTCAGGCACCCGCCAGGTCTTCATCAGGTTGCGCCGGCACATCACCCAGGCGTCGAGGAGCTCCCAGGTCAGCCGGCTCCGCCGCGCGACGGGTGTCAGATCGAGAGTGGTCATGCCTTCACCAGATCCCGCTCGTCGTCGCCGGTACGCGGGCCGGGAGGCCCGTCGTCACCGCCCGGCCCGCCGGGGCCGGTCGCACCCGTCGGGGCGGCGCCGTGACCGGTCAGGGTCATGAAGACGTCGTCGAGGGACGGGCGGTGCAGCGCGACGTCGACGATCGTGACCCCGATCTCGTCGAGGCCGCGCACGACCTCGGCGAGGATGCCCGCGCCGGAGACCGGGACGCTCACCCGGCGCTCGTCGGCGTCCACGGTGGCCGCGCCGGTACCGGACCGGGCCAGCACCTCGGCGGCACCGCCGAGGTCGCAGCCCTCGGCCACGGTGATGTCGAGCCGGTCGCCGCCGATCTGGCGCTTGAGGTCGTCGGTGGTTCCCTCGGCGATGACCCGCCCGGTGTCGACGACGGAGACCCGGTCGGCGAGCTGGTCGGCCTCCTCCAGGTACTGCGTGGTGAGCAGCACGGTGGTGCCGTCGCGCACGAGGTCGGCGATCACCCGCCACATCGCCTGGCGGCTGCGTGGGTCCAGCCCCGTCGTGGGCTCGTCCAGGAACAGCACGGCCGGCGCCATGATGAGGCTCGCCGCGAGGTCTAGGCGCCGACGCATGCCGCCCGAGTACGTCTTCGCCTGCCGCCCGGCGGCCTCGGCGAGGTCGAAGCGCTCGAGCAGCTCGGCCGCCCGCGCCCGCGCGGTGCGGGCTGACAGCCGGTACAGCCGGCCGAACATCTCCAGGTTCTCCAGGCCGGTCAGCCGCTCGTCGACGGCCGCGTACTGGCCGGTCAGGCCGATCCGGGGACGGACCAGCTGCGGCTGGCGCAGCACGTCGACCCCGAGGACCTCGGCCCGCCCACCGTCGGCGGCGAGCAGCGTGGCCAGGATGCGGACAGCGGTCGTCTTGCCGGCCCCGTTGGGGCCGAGAACGCCGTGGACCGTGCCCTCCGCGACGAGGAGGTCGAGCCCGGCAAGGGCCGTATGTCGGCCGTAGCTCTTGCGAAGGCCCTCGACGAGGACCGCGGGATGATCCGTCACACGGGGACCGTACGCCAGGCCACCGACAGTTCCCCAATGGTTTTTCCCCGCGGGGCGTGCCGATCAGGCCGAGCTGCGCCGCCGCCGGCGGTGGGCCAGCTCGTCGCCGGGGTGCGTCGCCGCCGGGTTGCCGGGGCGCTCGCAGGGCAGCTCCGCGAGCTGGCCGCGCATGTCCTCCAGCGCCCGCCCGACCGCGATCGCGAAGACGCCCTGACCACCCCGGACCAGGTCGATCACCTCGTCGTCCGAGGTGCACTCGTAGACGGTCGAGCCGTCGCTGATGAGGGTCAGGTGGGCGAGGTCCGCCACTCCCCTGGTCCGCAGATGGTCGACGGCGGCCCGGATGTTCTGCAGCGACACCCCGGCTTCCAGCAGCTTGCGGACGACCCGCAGGACCAGCACGTCGCGGAACGAGTAGAGGCGCTGGCTGCCGGACCCGCTCGCCCCGCGCACGCTGGGCACGACCAGGCCCGTGCGCGCCCAGTAGTCAAGCTGGCGGTAGGTGATGCCGGCCGCCGAGCAGGCCGTCGGCCCGCGGTATCCGACGTCGTCACCGGGCGGCTGCGGGATCTCGTCGCCGAAGAGCTGACCCTGCTCGATCATGGTCGTCCGCTCGGCATCCACCCAGGCGGGATCGGCTTCCTCCGGCGCCACCCGCGCGGCTGCTCCGATCGAGGTGCCACCATTCACCAGTCCCATCCTCCGGACAGTCCGGGAGCCTCACGGCCCGCCCGCTGACGACACCGCCCACACCGGCGCCGCGCCACACGCCCACCAGCCCGGGCCCGCGCCGCGTCGGCGGCGGGGCACCGTGGCCGCCCCCGGCGGCGAACGGCGACGCATCCCCGCGCCGGCCGGCGCACCGGATGGGCAGTCGGTTCGCCCGACCGTAAGGGCGGGGCATCGTCTCTTCAATGATCCAAGCCGGCGTGTCCGTAGTCCAGCGGACATGCTGGCCGCACCAGGACAAGTGTGCGCCCAACCGGACGAGCTACCCCGCTCGGGTCACATCCGGCGCGGCACCGGGGCCTCGCGGCCCTCCGAGCCTGGTTCAGGAGCCCGGCGTGTTGAAATCCTCCGGCGAGATGGTGTCCAGGAACTCCCGGAACTTCTCCAGCTCGCTCTCCTGCTCCTGTTCCTGCTCCTCCGGGACGGTGATCCCGGCCTCGGCCAGGACCGCCTCGACCCCGTACACGGGCGCGCCCATCCGCATGGCCAGGGCGATCGCGTCCGAGGGGCGGGCGGAGACCTCCACGCCGTTACCGAACACCAGCGTGGCGAAGAAGACTCCGTCCTGCAGGTCGGTGATGGTGACCTGGGTCAGCTCCGTCTGGAGTGCCCGCAGCACATCCCGCATCAGGTCGTGGGTCATCGGCCGGGCCGTGGTGATGCCCTCCTGGGCGAAGGCGATCGCCGTCGCCTCGACCGCGCCGATCCAGATCGGCAGGTACCGCTCCCCGCCCACCTCCTTGAGCAGGACGATCGGCTGCTTCGACGGAAGCTCGACACGCACGCCGACGATGTCCAGCCGATGCACCGATCTACCTCCTAGCGCAGGTGGGGTAGGGCGGGACGCTGTGACCGGAGCCAGAAAACCCCACGGGGAGACAGTATCCCCGCTACCGCCCCGCGTCAGCGCGCCCGCCAGTTCTCACTTTCCGTGGAAGATGGCGCCGTTTTGGGTGACCGTGCCCCGCTAGCCTGGCCGGCTGCCGGTCAACCGGGTCCGCAACAGCGCGGCATGCATGCGCACCAGCAGGGTGGCGAGCTCGTCGGCGGTCTCCGCGGCGCGACCATCCGACTCCGACAGACGACCGGACCGCAGCGGCGCGACCGCCGCCTCGATGAGACCTGCCTCACGATCTGCCGCCGCGCGGGCGGCACGCAGGTGCCGCGCCTGGACGCCGTGCGCCGCGAGCAGGGCCACGGTACGGGCCACCAGCAGGGCGTCGGAGTCGTAGTAGCCGCCGCCCGCGATCGGGCCGACGAGCCCGTTGCCCTCCAGTTCGGCCAGCGAGTCGTCGTCGAGGCCGCTGGCGGCGAGCAGCTCGCGGCGGGACAGACGGACCCGCTCCGCGCCCAGCAGGCCGTCCAGGCCGCGGACAGCCGGCCGGTCGGGCACGGCACGCGGGCCCGTCCGGGGCAGCGGGGTGTCGCCTCGGTCGAGCGCCGCGAGCTCCTCCTTGATCACGCGCAGCGGGAGGTACCGCTCACGCTGGGCGTGCAGCACGTGCCGCAGGCGCATGACGTCGTCGAGCGAGTACTTCCGGTAGTTCGCGCTGGTGCGCGCCGGCTCGACCAGCCCCTCGGACTCCAGGTAGCGGATCTTCGAGAGGGTGATGTCGGGGTACTCGGTGCGAAGTCTGTCCAGCACCTCGCCGATGTTCAGGGTCTTCGCGGCATCCTCGGGCCGCTGTCCCGGGCCGCCCCGCCGCGACGATCCCGGCCGGGACTCCTCCGCACGACCGGACGAGCGCATGGGTTCCGCCGCGGCGCTGCTGCCGCCGCTCACCTCGTCGTGGACCTGTTCACCGAACCCCGACCCCCCCATAGGTCGCGCCCGTCAGGAAGACCAGGCGGAACTTGCCGATCTGGACCTCGTCGCCGCCGGTGAGCTCCGCGGAGTCGATCCGCTCCCGGTTCAGGTAGGTACCGTTCAGGCTGCCGACGTCACGCACGGAGAATCCCTTGGTGTAGGGCGACCGGTGGAACTCGGCATGCCGCCGGGAGACCGTGACGTCGTCGAGGAAGATGTCGCTCTCCGGATGGCGCCCGACGGTGGTGAGATCGGCGTCGAGAAGGAACCGGCTGCCCGCGTTCGGGCCTCGCTTGACGACCAACAGGGCCGAGCCGGGCGGAAGCGCGTCGACGGCGGCGACGGCGTCGCGCTCGGTCGACTCGTCGACGTGGTCACCCTCGATGCCGGAGAGCGCGGCGGCCAGGTTGAGCGTCGACGTCTGCTCCGCGGGTCGCTCCGGCGCCACGGGCTCGCCCGGACGCACCAGAGGCGACCCGCACCGCGCGCAGTACAGCGCGTCGGACGGGTTCTGCTGGCCGCACCTCGTGCAGAACACAGTCTCGTCCGCTTCCTGCCGGATGCCCGCAGGCGGGAGCCCGGCCGCTCGGTCCGCCGCCCTGACGGCGGCAGGAATGTTCCCCGACAGGGGCCTGACCCGATGTGATCGGGCACTCACCCCGCGCGAACGGCCGAACGCGGCGGTGTCCGCGGCCGATGCCGTCACGGCGCACTTCGAGGCTAGTGCATCAGGCGCACCGTCGTGAAAAGGGTGCGTCGGGTGTTTGTTCGGCGTGGCGCCACCGCACACGGGCGGTGGCCGCCCTTCACTTGACATCGGACGAGGTAGGACATAACCAGGCCAATGCGCATAGCACCGTCCAATGACCGCGCCCGCCCCGGGAACGCCCGTCCCGGAATGACAGTCCGGCCACGAACTTCACGCCGGCCGCGAACTTCCCGCGCGGCTACTGCTCCTTGACGTGCTCGCGGTAGGCGGCGGCGTCGAGCAGGTCGTCGAGGACGGCCGCGTCCACCACCGTGACCTCGACCAGCCAGCCCTCCCCGTAGGGGTCGGAGTTCACCAGCTCGGGAGCGGCGACGAGCGCCTCGTTGCGGGCCGCGACCTCGCCGGAGACGGGCGCGTAGATGTCGGAGACGCTCTTGGTCGACTCGACCTCGCCGCACGGCTCCCCGGCCGAGACGGCCTGCCCGACCTCGGGCAGCGACACGAAGACGATGTCGCCGAGTGCCTCCTGCGCGTACGCGGTGATGCCGACCCGCACCCTGTTCCCTTCGGCCCGGGCCCACTCGTGCTCACGGGTGTACTTCAGGTCGTCCGGGTACACCGGAATCGCCTCCTGCGGTCGTGGTGCCGAGCGCCGGCACGGGCGTCGACGGACGCATGGGACCGTCCGGACGGCCGGCGCCCACCGCGACGGCGTCGTCGCGGGGCACGCCCCTCAACCGGCTGGACGGGCAAAACGGGGGGTCGGAACGGCCCGCAGCGCCCTGATCTCGATCCGATCCGAGTTCGTGACCTCAGCATGCGCGCCATCCCGGGTAGCTACCGTATCGAGCACTCCGCCAGGAATCCGCATTGCCTGGGCAAGCGTGTGCGCGTCCCCGACCACGCGCAGGTCGTAGGGCGGCACGACACTGCCGCCGTCCACGGTCATACCGCCGCCGGGAGCGTCGACAATGTAGGTGGAGGCCACAACACGGACACCGGAGAGCTCGATCGCCTCGGCACCGGCGTCCCGCAGCTCCTGCAGGGCGTCGACGAGGATCCACGCCTCGACGGTCCCCCGCGGGTCGTCGATGCGGAGGGTGACGCCCGGCCCGGTCGCCGGGCCGGTGCCGGCGAGTACCGCCAGGGCCTCGGCCTCGCGGCGGGCCCGGTCGAGGTCGGCGTCGCCGCGCGCGCCGTCGGCGACCGCGGCGCGGGTCTGCTCGAGACCGGTGGCCTCCACCTCCAGCCGCCGCCCGGCGACGGCGAGGTCCTCCAGCTCGGTGGCGAGCTCGTCGGGCCGGGCCGCCGCCAGCCGCTCGGGCGTGTCGGCGATCCGGATCATCACGACGACACCGAATCCCAGCACCGCGAGCAACAGAACCGTCACGTATCGCAACAGCCGCACCCGGGAGCCGGTGCCGCCGCTCGTCGCCTTCCCGACAGTCGGGCGCACGACAGCGGGGCCGCCGCCGGCCGGCCCCGTGGTGTCCGGCGGCTCCCCGAGCGGCGGCTCACCGGGAGGCGACTCGCCGGGCGGCGGCACGTGGAGCCGAGGAGTGCGGGACGGCAGCTCGTCGGTCACAGTTTCAGCAGCGATCGGCGGACCGCGCTCGCGTTGGTGAAGATCCTGATGCCGAGGACGACGACCACCGCGGTCGACATCGCGCCGCCGACGCCGAGCGCGTCGCCCAGCGCGACGAGCGCCACGGCCAGCAGCACGTTCGACAGGAAGGACACGACGAAGACACGGTCGGAGAAGACCCGCTCCAGCGCCGCGCGCAGGCCCCCGACCGCCGCGTCCACCGCGGCGACCACCGCCACCGGCAGGTACGGGTCCAGCCAGGTCGGGGGCTTCGGCGCGACGAGAAGCCCGGCGACGACGCCGACAACGAGCGCGAGCAGGCCGGTGATCGCACCTTCACGGGTCAAGATCCGCTCCCTCGGGCATATCGGAGGCTCGGGCTGGGGGCCGCCGGCACGGTGACGTCGTCCAGGCGGGCGACGGTCACGGCGTTCGGGGGCGCGCCCATCCGGGTGCGCAGGCGCAGCGTGACCGCCGCGGCGGTCACCCCCGGAACGATCGTGTCAGGGTCCCCGACGACGTCGACCACGTAGGGTGCCGCGACCGGGCTCAGGCCGACCAGGATCGTGTCGCCCGCGGCGCGCACCGCGCTCAGCGCGGTCAGCCGGACCCCGTTCACGGCGATGGCCTCGGCGCCGGTGGCCCACAGCGCGTTCACCATGTCGGCCAGGTCGTGGTCGGCGAGCCGGCCGTCGGGGCCCTGTGCCGTCGGCCGCGGGTTGCCCGCGTCGGCGGGCGGCCCGGCCGACGGGTCGACGAGGGTCACCCTCGCGCCGGGGCCGCGTGCCGGCGCCAGGCCGGCCGGCGCCGCGAGCGCGTCGATCTCGGCGTTCGCGACCGCCCAGAGCCCGTCGGCCGTCCGGCGCCGGTTCACCAGGCCCTCAGTGGCGGAGCGGAGCACGGCCACCGAGGAGGCGAGGCCGTCCCGGTGGGTGGAGCGGGCCTCGTACTCGGCGCTCAGCCGCGCCCGCAGCCGCTCCCGGGACGGCGCGCCATCGACCGCCTGGCGCACGCTCACGGCGACAAGCAGGCCCGCGAGAAGCAGCGTCAGGGGCAGCAGCAGCCGCCTGGCCCACCCGTCACCGCGCCGACCGCCACCGCGCCGACCGGCTCCGCGCGCGGCGTTGGAGTCCCGCGCGTAGGCGGGCTCGAGCGCGTCGGCCACGATCCGCTCGAGCACCGTCGCCGCGGCGCCGCCCGCCAGCGGGCTCCCCCCGCTCGCGCGCGTGGTCAGCCGTGTCCGTCCGTGCACATCCGGCATTCTCGCCGATGGCCGGCTGGCCACTGTGGCATACCCGTCGCGTTCCGCCGCCGGGAAGCCATTACGATCATGGACGGTTGACGGGAGCCTGCTCCGGCGGCACCGTCTCCACGACGGCGCTCCACCGGCGCACCAGCTTCTGCGCGCCACCCAGATCCGCCGCCTCGGCCCACAGGTGGGTCACCGCCTCGGACGGGTCGGGCAGCACCAGCACCCAGGATCCGTCCGGGCCGACGACGCGCACCCCGTCGGTGGTGTCGACCTGGTCGCCCGAGTCGACGTCCACCGACTCGACGACGCGGCGCATGACGGTGCCCTTCTCCGCCCACGGTGTGGGCACCGACGCCCGCACCATCGCGACCGGAGGGATCCGCGCGTCTATCGCGCTGAGCGTCAGCCTGGTCCGGGCGACCAGCGCGACCAGCCGGACGAACGCCGCCAGGCCGTCGATCACGGGGGCGAACTCCGGCACGACGAACCCGCCCCGCCCGTCGGCGGCGAAGACGATCGGCTCGGCCTGCACGACCCGGGAGAGCTCGGAGCCGGACATCGACATCCGCCGCACGGTCAGGCCGTGGAAGCGCCCCACCTGGTCGGCGACCCGGGTGGTGGTGACGGGCACCGCCGCCTGGGCGCCGCGGTTCTCCGCCGCGACGAGGTCGAGCATGACCAGCAGGGCCCGCTCGTCGCTGATGAGGTCGCCGCGCTCGTCGACGATGGTGATCCGCTCGCCGATGTGGTCGAAGCGGACCCCGAACGCGGCGCGCGAGCTCGCCACGAGCGCGCCCAGCCGGTCCAGGGCCCTGCGCTCCTGCTCGGCGCCGGGCTCGGGGTAGGTCTCGTCCAGCCGGCCGTTGACGGTCAGCACGTCGACGCCGAGCCGGCCGAGCAGGGTGGGCAGCAGCAGCGACGCCGCTCCCCCGGACGGGTCGACGACCACCTTGAGATCCGCCTCGGCGAGCCCGCTGGTGTCCACCCGGTCGAGCAGGTCCTGGGTGTAGACGTCGGCCGTGCGCGCCGGGAAGCGCAGGTCGCCGATCTCGCCGGGGAACGCTCGGCGGAACTCCTGCCGGGTGAACACGCGGTCGAGCTTGCGCTGCGCGGCCGGGGAGAGATCGTCGCCGTCGGCGTCGAGGAAGACGATGTCGATGCGCTCGGCGTCGCCCGGCTTGGAGCGCAGCATGATTCCGCCGGCCGCGTCCGAGGTGCGGACGTCGAAGCGCGCGACCGGCAGCGGGGCCACCTCCAGGTCACGGACGTTGATCGCGCCGGCGGTGAGGGCGCTGATCACGGCCCGTTTGAGGGCCCGGGCCGCGCGCGAGCCGTCCCGCGCGGTGGTGACGGTGGAGCCCTTCTTCAGCGTCGTCGCGTACGCGCTGGCCAGGCGGACCACCAGCTCCGGTGTGATCTCCGCGTTGACCAGTCCGGAGACCCCACGCGGGCCGAACAGCGACCGCTGCCCGCGCGACTCCCAGATGACGCTGGTGTTGACGACCGCCCCGGCCTCGATGGTCTTGAACGGGTAGACCTTGACGTCATGGGAGACGAACGCCTCCTCCTGGATGACGCACTCGTCGCCGATGACCGCGCCCTCCTCTATGCGCGCGGCCCGCAGCACGTCCGTGCTCTTGCCGATCACGCAGCCGCGCAGGTTCGTCCGCGGGCCGATGAGCGCGTTGTCCTGGACGACCACCCGGTGCAGGAAGGCCCCCCGCTTCACCACCACGTTGCTGCCGAGCACGGTGAACTCGCGCAGCTCGGCGCCGGCCTCGACCTTGCTGTAGTCGCCGACGACCAGCGGTCCCTTGAGGATGGCGTCAGGATGGACGTCGGCGTCCTCGCCGATCCACACCCCCGGGGAGACCTCGAACCCGCCGATCGAGACGTCCACCTGCCGGTTCAGCACGTCCGCCTGGGCGCGCTGGAAGCTGGCGATGGTGCCGACGTCCTCCCAGTAGCCGCCGGCGACATAGCCGAACACCGGCGCCCCGGCGGCGACCAGCCGGGGGAAGACATCCCCGGACCAGTCGACCGCCTCGCCGGCCGGGACGTGGTCGAGGACCTCCGGCTCCATCACGTAGATGCCGGTGTTGACAGTGTCGGAGAACACCTGGCCCCAGGTCGGCTTCTCCAGGAACCGGGAGATCCGCCCGTCCTCGCCGGTGATCACGATGCCGAACTCGAGCGGGTCGGGCACCGACTTGAGCGCGACGGTGACCAGCGCGCCCTGCGCCCGGTGGTAGGCGACGAGGTCGGTCAGGTCGATGTCGGTCAGGGCGTCACCGCTGATGACCAGGAACTCCTCGTGGCGCAGCGCGTCCTCGGCGTTCTTCACGCTGCCCGCGGTGCCCAGCGGCGTGGTCTCCGTCGCGTAGGACAGGTGCATGCCCAGCTCGTCGCCGGAGCCGAAGTAGTTGCGGATCATCGCCGCGAGGAACTGGACCGTCACCACGGTCTCGTCGAAACCGTGCCGCTTGAGCAGCCGCAGGACGTGCTCCATGATCGGGCGGTTGACGACCGGCAGCAGGGGCTTCGGCAGGTTCGCGGTCAGCGGCCGCAGCCGGGTGCCCTCGCCGCCCGCCATCACGACGGCTCTCAAGGGTTACCTCCCTATTTTCGCGCCGCGGCCAGGCGGGCGCGTTCCCCGGCCAGCCGGCGGGCCTGTTCTGCGTAGAGGAGGCCGGACCACCAGTAAAGAGCGATACCCCAGATGGCGAACGCCCACCCGAGCGGGCGGGCCGCCGTCGCCAGCCACGAGTCGCCGGCGGACAGCAGCAGGAGCGGGAAGGCGTACAGCAGGTTGAAGGTGGCCGCCTTGCCGAGGTAGTGGACGGGCAGCGCGGTGCCCACCCCGAGCCGGCGCAGCACGGGCACCAGGCCCAGCAGCGCGACGTCCCGGGCGACGAGCGCCAACGCGAACCACAGCGGGACGATGTCGCGCAGGGTGAGCGCGGCGATGGTCGCGAAGATGTAGAGGCGGTCGGCCAGCGGGTCGAGAGTCACCCCGAGGCGGCTGGTCTGGTTCAGCACCCGGGCGAGCTTGCCGTCCAGGTAGTCGCTGATGCCGGCGAAGGCGAGCACACCCAGCGCGGCACCGTCCGCCTCCGGGCCCAGCGCGAGCCAGAGGAAGAGCGGCACGCCCAGCAGGCGCAGACCGGACAGCAGGTTCGGGATGGTCCAGATCCGGTCGGAGGCCTGCGTCTCCGCCGTCACGCCGCGTCCCTCCTCCCCGACCCGGCCGCACGAAGACGGGCGCCGACGGCTCGCGCGCCGACCGCTGGACGCGGGTCGTCGGCTCTGACGCTAGCGGATAGGCGCCGGCCGGGTCGCCGAGTGGTCGCCGCCGTCCGGGCCCGGCGTGGTGCGGGACGGCGCGCGGCCAGGTGCGGGAGCGCGGAGCGGCACTCGGCCCGAACCGGGCCGAGTGCCGCCCCGCGCGTCACATGATCCGGCCGACCTTGTAGGTGGAGCTGTAGATCGGGCGGAGCGACACCACACCGCCGGTCTGCGGCGCGGCCCACATGTAGCCGTTCCCGGCGTAGATGCCCACGTGGTAGATGTTGCCCTCGGTCCCGTAGAAGATCAGGTCGCCGGGGCGCTTACCGGACTGCGGCACGTGGGTAGACACGTTGTACTGGCCCTGCGCGGTGCGCGGCAGGGAACGTCCGAGCTGCTTGAAGACGTACTGGACCAGGCCGGAGCAGTCGAACGAGTAGGGGCCCTCCGCCCCCCACACGTACGGCTTGCCCTTCTGCAGCGAGGCCAGGTAGACGGCCTTCTCCCCGATCGAGCTGCCCGGGATCACCGACGGGATGGCCTGGCTGACGGCCGGGCGGGGCGCCGTCGGCGCCTTGATCGTGATCGTGGCCGCGCCGGCCAGCGAGGGCCGCAGCGCGCTCGTGCCGTCGAAGACGGCGGTGATCGTCGTGGTGGTCAGCAGCCGCGCGGTGATCTGGGCCTGACCGTTGGTGTCGGTCGTCAGCGCCGTCGAGGTCTGCCACTTCGGCCCGTTCACCACGACGATGCGGACCCGCTGGTTGGCCAGCGGAGCGCCGCCAGCCTCATTGGCCCGGACGGTCAGCACCACCGGGGCGTTCGGCGCGACCGTGGTGTTGTCCGCCGTCAGTGAGACCTTGGTGAACATCGGCTCGGAGGACGCGATCGCCCCCGCCAGCGGCGCGGCGGCGGCGGCGGCCGCGGCGGCGGCCGCGGCGTCCGGCGCGGCCGTCCCGCCCTGGCCCGGCAGAACGGAGGCCGTCTGGGTCGCGCCCGGGTCGATGGACGCGGTGCCGTCCGGGGTGGCCGGCACCGTGGCGGCGAAGGCCGCCGTCGAGGCCGCGAGCGTGCCCGTGGTGAACGCGGCGATCGTCGCCGCCCGACGAGGCGGCTGGGAGGTGCGCCGCCGGGCGCCCGTACCCGATCGGGCGTTCGAGGGGCGCTGTCGCCCCTTGACGAACTGCTCCCAGTCCTCGGGCAGCCAGGCAATTCCACGACGGGGCAACGCGTGTCCTTCTCTCTACCGGCGCCTGTGAGGCGCTCTGCCGCGCTCGGCATCGCACACCGACCTGCCGGCCAGCACGGCCGGCAGGACCGGATCGGCCGTCCGGCGGCCGGACGGATCGCCCGGTCACCGGGACCGCCGAGGTCCCTCGTCCTGCCCCGCCTGTCTCGGAGGGGTCGTCGGGCCGGGGGCAGGACACGGCGCTTCGGCTCGACGCTTTACATACATCGGACGGTGCTCGGCACTCTCAAATAGCTGTGCACGCAGGTGCCGATGCTGAAGATAGTGGACTTCGGCACTTGCCCGACAATCACCCCCCTCACAACAATCGCCCACCTTCCCGGAACGCGAGGGTTCGATCACGACATGGAAATAGCCGCTTACTTTCCGTCGGATCAACACCCGGCGGGCGTGGGGCGGGCGGGCCGTGACGGCACCCGGGGAGAGGCCGCTGATGCCTGCCTGATATAGGCATTCGGGCTTCCGGCGCCAGCCGGGCGGATCATCAGGGCGACGCGCGCCGGAACGCCCCCGCACGGGCCGCCAGACCGCCCCGGACGTGGCCTTTTGGGTCCGGGCGCCAGCGACGGCGGGTCTGCGCGGCCACACCGGGCAATACGCGTGAAACAGAATGGGCGGGGCGGGCTCGACCTTCGTGGGGGGCGCGCGACCGCCGCGGAGCGCCCGCAAAGCACATTGGGGCCACCGCGAAACATCCGGCGAAAGGTCGCCGGCCGGCTCAGCCGGTTGGGGCCGGCGGAGCGGGGGCGTTCGGCGCCGCGCCCGCGCCTGGCACGGGCGCGGCGGGCGCGGGCATGGCCGTAGCGGGCGTAACAGGCACAGGCGCGACAGACACCGGGGCTGCGGGTGCCACCCCGACCGGCACAGGGATGGCGGGCGCCGGCGCGACTGGAGCGGGCACAGCCGGCGCGGACACGGCCGGCGCGACTGGAGTGGACACGGCCGGCGCGGACACGGCCGGGGACGGGGCGCCGGCGGGCGGCGCCCCGGCGCCGGGCGGCTGGGCGCCCGGCACGGACGGGCTGTTCGCGTGCGCGTAGACGATCAGATTGCTCAGGTAGTGGTTCGTGTCCTCGTCGAACGCCCCGCCGCAGGTGATCAGCCTCAGCTCCGGCCGGCCCACCTCGCCGTAGACGCGATCGGTCGGGAACGCCTTCTTGGTCGTGTCCTCCGTGCGGTCGACCGTGAATGTCGTGCGCAGCCCGGTCGGCGAGGTGACCTCGATCTGGTCCCCGGCGCGCAACGCCCGCAGGCGGTAGAAGACGGCCGGCCCGGAGGTCGAGTCGTAGTGGCCGACCAGCACCGACGGGCCGAGCGCGCCGGGCGCCGGGCCCCGGTCGTACCAGCCGACCTCCTGCCACTTCTTCGGCACGGCCAGCGAGCCGTCGGCGTTCAGCCCGAGCCGGACGATCGCCGCGTCCACTCCGATCGCCGGGATCCGCACCCGCGTCGGGTCGGTGACCACGACCGGCGGGAGCGCCGGCACCGGCGCGGCTGCCGCCGGGCCGGTGGGCGCACCCGTCCCGTCCAGGGCGCCGGCCTGGTCGATCGCGGTGCCGAGGCCGGCGACGTCGACCCTCTCGGTGTCCGAGGGCGGGGCGGGATCGGACTCGGTCAGCCGGAACCCGCTCCCGACGACCAGTACCACGCCCGCGACGAGCAGCAGGCGGGAGAACGTCATACGCACCGGCGACCGCTCCGTCGCTCCACGCTTCACGACTGTCTCCGTCCAGCGACCGTCCATCGACACCGACCCACCAAGAACTACGCAAGGTGATGGTATCGAGCCTCGGTGGTAGCCGAGCGTAGTTGCGCGCCGCGTCGCGTGACGCGAACGACCCACGCCAGGACCACATCCGGCAAGGAGGTGCGAGGCGGTCGCGCGCCGCAGCTCAACCCATGTCCCGCAATGGATGCCGGTCCCGCGCCGGTCGCACCCGCGGCCCGTTCGGACCCGTCGCACCACGCCGTCTCGCTGCGTCCCATCCCGACCACTCCTCGCTATGGTGTCACTCTCAGCGACCAAGCAATAACCATGCGTGAGAGAGGGGACCAGATGAGGAAGGGAATGGGACGGAGCGCCGCGCTTCTCGCCATGTCGAGCGCGGCAACCGTCATCCTCAGCTTCGGACCCGGACTGACGGCCGCGCACGCCGACACCTTTGACGACAAGGGTAGGTGCGACGACAAGAAGTCCGAGGAGTGGGACATCTTCGACGACAAGGACAGGGACGACAAGGACCGCGAAGGCGACAAGGAGGCCCGTGCCTTCGTCGACGACAAGGACGCCGTCAAGGACGACAGAGACAAGGACGACAGGGACAAGGACGACGACTGGTTCGACGACAGGGACAGGGACTGCCCGGTCGGCGTCGCCGGTGTCGGTGTCGGTGTCGGCGCGGGCGCCGGTGTCGGCGCGGGCGCCGGTGTCGGCGCGGGCGCCGGAGGGGCCCCGGTCGGCGGCGTCGGCGCGGGCGGTGGCGGCACCGCGGACAGTGGCAACTCGCCGCTGCTGCCGATCGCCGGGGCCGGTCTCGGTGCCATCCTGATCGGCGCGGGCATGCGCCGCCGCGGCCACGGGTCGATCTGAACCGACCGCCCCCCAGGAGCCTAGGACGGATCGGCCGGCGTGGTCATGTCGCGCCGGCCGATCCCCCGGGACGGACCTGAGCCGGTGTGTGAGATCGACCCCCACCACAGCGCCGGATCTCCGGTAGGGTAACGTTCGTCAGCACGGGACGTGGCGCAGCTTGGTAGCGCACCAGACTGGGGGTCTGGGGGTCGCAGGTTCAAATCCTGTCGTCCCGACACAAAACGGTTCACCGCCCGCTGGACAGGCAGAAGCCTGGTCAGCGGGCTTTTTCGTGCTGTCGGGACCACCTGGCCGATCCCGGTTGAAGGGCTCCGCCTCGTCCCCGTTGGGACCTCGGGACCTGATCCGTCAGGTGCCGCGCCGCCCGGCGGCTCCCCGCTTCCGGGCCACGACGAACCGACGGCACCGGATGCAGGAACGTCACGCTGTCGTCAGCGCGAGGTATGTCCACCCGACTCCCGTTGTTTGCGATCAGGCGCCCGACACCTCCTCCTGCATGACTGGATGCATGTCCGGGGTGATGCACTCTGTCGGGAGCGAGCTCATTCCGCAGCCGTGTCTTGATGGCCAGGGACGCCAGCTCAGGCAGGAAGACGATGAACAGCACTGCGTCCGAAGCTCATCGGGATCCGGTGCTCACCCCGCAGGATCCCCGCCAGATCGGTCTCACGTTCGGGATCCCGGGCGGATTCGTGAAGGGCTGCGGCAGGCTGGCACCGCCTACCAGTTCCGCCATGCCGAGCTACAACGGCACCAGGCCGAGCGGCCGTGCTCTGCTGTACCGGCACACACCGCTCCGTCACCACCGAGAAGGACCGCGGGTACGACAGCACGGCTCAGCCCCGGGGCTAGCGGTGGCGGTCGGGACGCTCGCGGACCCGGATCGAGATCTCGATGGGCGTGCCGGCGAAGCCGAAGTCCTCGCGCAGTTTGCGCTCCAGGAAACGCCGGTAGGCCGGCTCGAGGAATCCGGTGGTGAACACGACGAAGCGCGGCGGGCGCACCCCGGCCTGGGTCGCGAACAGCACCCGCGGCAGCTTCCCGCCCCGCGACGGCGGCGGCGTGGCCGCCACGACCTCGCCGATCCAGGCGTTGAGGCGACCGGTCGGGATGCGCGTTCCCCACGAGTCGAGGGACGTCCGCAGCGCCGGGGCGAGCCGGTCGGTGGCGCGGCCGGTGCGGGCCGAGATGTTCACCCGCGGCGCCCAGGCCACCCGACCCAGCTCGCGGACGATCTCCTGCTCCAGGTCGAGACGGCGCTCGGTGTCGAGCGTGTCCCACTTGTTGAAGGCGAGGACGAGGGCCCGGCCGGCGTCGGTGACCATGCTGATGATCCGCTGGTCCTGCTCGGTGACCGGCTCGTCCGCGGCGAGCAGGACGATCGCGACCTCGGCGGCCTCCAGCGCGGAGGCGGTGCGCAGCGACGAGTAGTACTCGGCGCCGGAGGCCTCCTTCACCCGCCGCCGCAGGCCGGCGGTGTCGATGAACATCCAGGTCTCGCCGCCGACGGTGACGAGCTCGTCCACCGGGTCGCGGGTCGTGCCCGCGACGTCGTGCACCAGCGAGCGCTCGCTGCCGGCCAGTTTGTTGAGCAGGCTGGACTTGCCGACGTTCGGCCGCCCGATCAGCGCCACGCGCCGGGGGCCGTCCTCCTCGGTGAACCGCTCGCGGGGTGCCTCGGGCAGCACCGCGAGGACGGCGTCCAGCAGGTCGCCGCTGCCCCGGCCGTGCAGCGCGGACACCGGATACGGCTCGCCCAGCCCGAGGCTCCACAGCGCGGCGGCGTCGGCCTCCGTGCGGGCGTCGTCGACCTTGTTCGCGGCGAGGATCACCGGCCGGCCCGACCGGTGCAGCACCCGGGCGACGGCCTCGTCGGCGTCGGTCGCGCCGACGGTGGCGTCGATCACGAACAGCACGCCGTCGGCGGTGTCGAGCGCGGCGCGGGCCTGGTCGGAGACCCGGGCGGCGAGGCCGCGGGCATCGGGCTCCCAGCCGCCGGTGTCGACGAGGGTGAACCGGCGGCCGTTCCACACCGCGTCGTAGGCGACCCGGTCACGGGTGACGCCGGGGACGTCCTCGACGACGGCCGCGCGGCGGCCCAGGATGCGGTTGACCAGCGTCGACTTGCCCACGTTCGGCCGGCCGACGACGGCGAGGACGGGCTGTCCTCCCGCCAGCGGGAGGGCAGCGCCCACAGGGCCGTCGTCGACGGACGCGGCGAGATCTTCGGTGTTCATGACGGCTGCACTCCGCTTGGGCTGGACATCTCGGTGAACTGGCTGCGAGCTGTCCTTCCGCGGACGGCGGACCCGTCCGGCGCACTCGGAACAAACAGCGATCCGGTAGAACTTACTCCGCCGCCGACGAATCCCGGCTCTCGCCGGCACGCACCGTCGCCAGATGATCCGCCAGCCGGACCCGGATGTCCTCCGCCACGGCGGCCAGCGCCCGCCGCGAACGCGGGTTCGCCGGCACCTCCACCTCGAACGGCTTGCCGAACACCACCCGGACCTTCACCGACCGACGCGGCCACTTGGCGCCCCGGGGCAGCGCGGCACCGGTGTTGATGCAGGCCACGGGAAGGACACGGCAACGCCCGTGCACGGCCAGGTAGGCGATGCCGTGCTGGACGGCGGCCATCTCACCGCTGCCCCGGGTGCCCTCGGGGAACACGCCGATGGCGCCGCCGCGGGAGAGCTCGTCGAGCGCGGTGTGCAGGGCGTCGCGGTCCGGGCGGCCGCGGTTGATCGGGATCTGGCCGACGAACAGCAGCAGCCTGCCCAGGATGCCCTTGTACATCTCGGACTTCACCAGGCACCGCACGGTGCGCGGCGCCTCGATGACGACGAGCGGCCCGTCCATCCAGCTGCTGTGGTTCCCCGCGAAGATCAGAGGCTCGCCGTGCGGGACGTTCTCCCAGCCCTCGTGGACCACGTTCATCACCAGGTGGTTGAGGACCTGGCGGACCGGCGGCTTGAGCACGCGGTGGGTGATGTCGTTGAACGGCTTCGACGCGGCACCGCGGTGCGCCGGCGCCCCGACCGAGGTCGCCGGACGGACCCGCTCGGCCCGGGCCCCACTCGTCGCCGACTCGACGCCGCTCGGAGCTGGCACGACGGCCTTCGGCGCCGGCTCGACTCCGCCCGCGGCCGGAGCCGCCGGAGCCGACTCGACCGCGGCGGGCTCGACCGGAGCGGGCTCGACCGGAGCGCCGGCCCCGGCTACCGGCTCGGCCACCGGCCCGTCCGGCGTGTCGAGCCGGCCGTCGGCGGCGGTCATGAGGTCGTGGCGAGCACGTGCTCGCCCTGGCGCAGGACCTCGTCCACCACCTCGGGGACCGACAGCGCGCTGGAGTCGAGGACGATCGCGCCCGCGGGAATGGACAGCGGGTCGACCGTGCGCGAGCTGTCGAGGGCGTCACGGCGGTCGAGCTCGGCCAGGGTGCGGGCCACGTCGTCGACGCCCTTCTCTCCCAGCTGCCGGGACCGCCGCAGCGCGCGCACCTCGGTGGACGCGGTGAGGAAGACCTTGACCGGGGCGTCCGGCGCGACGACCGAGCCGATGTCGCGGCCCTCGACCACGATGCCGCCGGCGACGAGGGCCTCGGCGATGATCTCGCGCTGCTGCGCGACCATCCGGGCCCGCACGGCGGGCACGGCGGCGACCGCGCTCACGGCGTTCGTCACCGCCCGGGTACGGATCTGCTCGTCGACGTTCACCCCGTCGACGGAGATCGACGGGCGGTCGGGATCCGTGCCGACCGTGAGGACGGTGCGCTCGACGACCTCGGCCACCGCGGCCGGGTCCTCGATGTCGATGCGGCGCTCCAGGGCGACCTGGGTGACCGCCCGGTACATCGCCCCGGTGTCCAGGTAGCGCAGGCCGAGCCGGCGCGCGATCTCCCGGGAGACGGTGCTCTTCCCGGAGCCGCCCGGGCCGTCCACCGCGACCACGAGACCGGTGGGGGCGGCCCCGGCGGTCACCGGGCCCGGTACCGAGGGCGCCACCGTCGTCCCGGGGCCCCCCGTCCTGAAAGCATCGTCGTGGCTGCCGGTGGCCGAAGCCCCCGGCGAAGCGGACCCGTCGTCGGGGCTCACCCGTCTCCTCCGTCCGGACGCGTGTCTGTGCGACCCGCATGTTCCTTCGTCCACGCCAGGCCGGCGGCGTCTCGGACCCGGGCCGACGGCCCGGTCGCGGCCGGGGCGGCGCGGCGCGCCCACCCCGACTGTCTCCGGGCCGGAAGTCCCAGGCTGGTGGTCCCTAGAACACCTGCCGGACGGCCAACCCGGCTCAGGCTACTCGCTGGTCCGTCACGAGCGCCGATATGCCGTCCATCCGGCCCGCGTCAGCCGTTCGACGAGTCCGTCCGCGCCGTCCGGATCGACCGCGATCTCGACGATGCCGGCGGGGGCGTCCAGGCTGTGCTCGAACGGCCCGACGTCCTCGATGTTGACGTCCCACTCGCCGATCACGGCGAACAGCGCCGCGAGCTGGCCGGGACGGTCGTCGAGCACCACACCGACCCAGCCCCACGGAAGTGCCCGGGCGCCGGCCTTGCGGGGCAGCAGCGACCGGCCGTGCCGCCCGCCGTGGATCGCCGCCGTGACCGCCTCGACCACCTCGTCACGGGTCCCCTCGGCGAGCACGTCCGCGAGGTGGGTGAACTCCCGCCCCAGCCGGCGCACGCGCTCGGCGATGGGCCCGCGGTTGCCCTCAATGATCGACGCCCACAGGACGGGGTCGCTGTCGGCGAGGCGGGTCGTGTCGCGGAAGCCCTGGCCGGCGAACGGCAGGTCGTGCGAGTCGAGGCCGAGCAGGCTCCCGGCGAGCACGCTCGCCACCAGCTGCGGAACGTGCGAGAGGACGGCCATCGCGGCGTCGTGGCGCTCGGGGGTGGTGCGCACCGGTGTCGCGCCGCAGGCGAGGGCGAGGGCGGCGGTCGCCGCGATCGCGTCCGCGCCGGTGTGTGCCACCGGGCAGACCGCCCACACCCGCTCGGCGAACAGGTCCGCGCGGGCGGACACCGCCCCGTGCCGCTCCCGCCCGGCGATCGGATGGGCCGGGCACCAGGCCCCGAGATCACAGCCGAGCTGGACGGCCTCGACCAGCGGGCGGGTCTTCACGCTGCCGGCGTCGCTGACCGTCGTCGCCAGGCCGCCGCGCTGCAGGTCACGCAGCTCGGCGGCGACGGTGGGCAGCGGCGTGGCGATCACCGCGTGGTCGACCCGCTCGCCCTGCCAGGGCCGGCCGGCGCCCATCGCCTCGGCGAGCTTCACCTGGGCGCCGTCGGAGTCGCGCAGGAACACCTCCACGCCGCGCCCGGACAGCGCCAGCCCGATGCTCGTGCCGATCAGCCCGGACCCGACGACGGCCACCCGGCGCAGCTCGGGCAGGTGCGCCGGATCCCACGCAGGCGAGCCCCCCGCGGCCGCCTCGACCCCCGGGCGGACGTAGGGCGGCGAGAACCGCCCGGCCGCCGTGGGGGGCTCGCCGGGACTCACAGCCCGGTCGCCTTGTAGAGCGCCCCCACCTCGTGCCGGGTGAGATGGCGGGCGCGGCCGGCCCGCAGCGTGCCGAGCGTCACCGGGCCGAACGAGACCCGGACGAGGCGGTGCACCGGGTGCCCCACGGCCTCCATCATGCGGCGGACCACGTGCTTGCGGCCCTCGTGCAGGGTGAGCTCCATCATGACCCGGGACGCGGCGACGTCGACGATCCGGGCGGCGTCGACCGAGACGGGGCCGTCCTCGAGGGTCACCCCCGAGCGCAGCCGGCGCGGGACGTCGCGGCGGACCGGGCCGCTGATCTCGACCAGGTAGGTCTTCGGCACGCCGAAGGACGGGTGGGTGAGCCGGTGGGCGAGATCGCCGTCGTTGGTGACGAGCAGCAGGCCCTCGCTGTCGCCGTCCAGCCGGCCGACGTGGAACAGGCCGACGGAGCCGAACTCGGTGAGAAAGTCGGCGATGGTCGGCCGGCCGCGGTCGTCGGACATCGCCGACAGCACACCGCGCGGCTTGTTCAGCGCCAGGTGCACCAGCCCGGTGCGGGTGACGACGCGCTCGCCGTCGACCTCGATCACCGCCGTCTCCGGGTCGACCCGACGGCCCTGCTCGCGGACCACCTCGCCGTCGACCCGGACGCGACCGGAGTCGATCAGTTCCTCGTTGTGCCGGCGAGAACCGATGCCGGCGGAGGCCAGCACCTTCTGCAGACGGATGCCCTCGGACGCCGGGTCCCGGCGGCGGGTGCCGGGGGACTCGGATTCGGTGCCGTTCATGACGCCACGATGTCATCGACATCGTCCACACCCGGCAGCAGGGGTGCGAGCGGGGGCAGTTCGTCCAGGTCACGCAGGCCCATGCGTTCCAGGAAGTAGTCGGTGGTGCGGTACAGGATGGCTCCCGACTCGTGGTCGTGGCCGCATTCCTCGACGAGGTTGCGGGCGGTGAGGGTACGGATGACGCCGTCGGCCGAGACCCCGCGCACCGCGGAGATCCGGCCGCGGCTGACCGGCTGCTGGTAGGCGACGATCGCCAGCGTCTCCAGCGCGGCCTGGGAGAGGCGGGCGGACTGGCCGGCCAGCACGAAGCGCTCGACCCACGGGGCGCACTCGTCGGCCGTGTACAGCCGCCAGCCCCGACCCACGTGACGCAGCCGGAAGCCGCGCCCGTCCCGCTCGTACTGTGCGGCGAGCTCGGCGAGCAGTGCCTCGACCCGCCGGGCGGGGATGTCGAGTGCGGTGGCGAACTCGGCCACGCCGACCGGGTTCTCCGCGACGGTCAGCACCGCCTCGACGAGCGCGATGTCGGATGGCCGCTCGCCCGCGGGCGGAGCCGGCGGCACCCGCGGGCCCGGCGACCGGGGCGGAGCCGGCGACCGGGGCGCGGGAACCGCCCCGTTCGTGCCAGCGGGCGCGCCCGTGCCGGTGGGCCCGTCGGTGCCGGCGAAGCCGTCGGCGCCGACTGGCCCGTTGGTGGAATCAGGGGTCACGCGGTCGGTCTCCTCGGTCGCCTCGGCCGGCGGCGGCCGTCGAGCGGATCGTCCTCAGCTCCGGTGCCCTCCCCCGCTCCGGCACCGGCACCCGCACCGACGGCGGCGGTGTCCCCGGCGGGGGCGGTGCTCACCACAGGGGTGAAGGGCTCGTCCGGCTCATCCTCGCCAGAGTAGAGCGAGGCACCGACAGGACGGTCGTCGTCCTCGGGGCGCGCGACCCAGCGGACGACGAGCTCACCGAGCGGGCGCTCCTGCTCGAAGACGATCCGGCCCTCCCGGAACAGCTCCAACAGGGCCAGGAAGCGCGCGACGACCTCTATCGTCTCGGCCAGGCCCGCACACAGCGCGGTGAACGACGCGGCACCCAGCTCCCGCAGCATCCCGATCACCGCGATCATGTGCTCGCGGACGCTGACCCGGGGCAGGTGGACGTGGTCGGTGGCCACCTGCGGGGGCAGCGGCGGCTCACGCAGCCGGTCGGCGAGCGCGGCGAGCTCGGACGGCCCGATGCTGATCTGCACCTCGGGCAGCGCGGCGGCGTAGCGCGGCTCCAGCGGCACCGCCCGCGGGACGAACCTCGACTCCAGCGCCATCATCGCGGTGAAGATCGCGGCAGCCTCCTTGTAGGCCCGGTACTGGAGCAGCCGGGCGAACAGCAGGTCACGGGCCTCCAGCAGGGCGAGGTCCTCGGCCTCGTCGTCGGAGATCGCGCCGGGCAGCAGGCGGGCGGCCTTCAGGTCGAGCAGCGTCGCCGCGATCACCAGGAACTCGGTGGCCTGGCCGAGGTCGAAGTGCTTGCCCAGCCGCCTGATGTGCGCGACGAACTCGTCGGTCACCTGCGACAGCGCCACCTCGGTGACGTCCAGCCGATGCTTGGCGATCAGCGAGAGCAGCAGGTCGAAGGGGCCGGAGAAGTTCTCCAGCTCGACGACGAACGGCTCGGTGCGCCCGCCACGCGCGGTCGGCACGGCGGCCCCGGCAGGCGCGGCGGGCGCGGCGGCCTTCATCGGCCTGGCGGGTCCGGTGGACCCTGTGGGAGCAGTGGGCCCGTTGGGCACCGGTTCGTCCGCTGCCGGGCCGAGCACGCCCACACCGGTGGCCGTGTCTGTCCCGGACGAGCTCATACGGCCACGTTACGCCCTGTGACGTATCATCCCGACGTGCACACCGGCCGCACCCACCTGGGCCCGCCTACGGCAGATCGATCCCGATCAGGGAGCCCAGGCCGCGGGTGAGCGGCCAGATCAGCTGACCGATCACCGACGGGAACCCGGGGAACAGCACCGGCAGGATGATCACCGCGAGGAGGATCACCACCCCGACGTTGCCCTCGGTGAGCCGGTGGTTCGCCTTGCGCCAGCCCTCGGACTGCGGGCCGAGCAGGAACAGGATGCGCCCGCCGTCCGTCGGCGGCACCGGGACGAGGCTGAGGATGCACAACGACCCGAAGGTGATCGCCATCCACAGCAGCAGCTCCACCGAGAAGGTGCCGCCGACGATCTCGGCCGCGCGGTCCCCGGTGTCGATCACTGCGCGCTGCGTGAGTGCGCGTGCGCCGGCGAGCGACGCGAGCGCGAGCAGCGCGTAGGAGAGCGGGCCCGCGAGCAGGGCGGCGGCCACGTGGAAACGGCGCTTGCGCCAGACGTCGTTCATCCGGATCGGCTCCGCCCACCCGGCACCGCCGATGAGCACGCCGACCCAGCTGAACGGGCTGATCCGCTGGGTGCCCACCCCGGCGGTCAGCCGCCCGGAGCGCCTCGGGATCGGGTCACGGGCCAGCCGGGCCGCGAGGATCTGCGCACCGTCGTGGACGACGATGCCGATGACGAAGGCGAGCACGATCCCGAGCAGCGCCGCGGGCTCGGCGAGGTGAAACAGCACGGCTTGTCGTCCGTCCCCGATCCGTCGTCCTACCTCCAGGACCCGCCGACCGGGTCCCGCTGCCTACCGGCCCACCGGCTGGCCGACAGGTCAGCCGGTGGGCCGGCCCGGGTCACCCGACCGCGGGCGGCGTCGCGTAGCGCGCCATCAGCTCCCGGGCCAGCCGACGGTATCCGGCCGCACCGACAGATGTCGGCGCGTAGGTCGTGATCGGCTCCCCGGCCACGGTGGTCTCCGGGAACCGTACCGTCCGGTTGATCACCGTGTGGAAGACCTCTTCGGGAAACCGCTCGACGACCCGGGCGAGCACCTCGCGAGCGTGCAGCGTACGAGCGTCGTACATGGTCGCCAGGATGCCCGCGAGCTCCAGGCGGGAGTTCAGCCGCTCGCGCACCTTGTCGATGGTCTGCAGGAGCAGCGCCACCCCGCGCAGCGCGAAGTACTCGCACTCCAGCGGAACCATGACGGCGTCGGCGGCCGTCAGGGCGTTGACCGTGAGCAGGCCCAGCGACGGCTGGCAGTCGATGAGGATGACGTCGTAGACGTCCATCACCGGGGCGAGGGTGCGGGCCAGGCTGTGCTCGCGGCCGACCTCGGTGACCAGCAGCACCTCGGCGGCCGACAGGTCGATGTTGCTCGGCAACAGGTCGAGGCCCTCGACCTGGGTCTCGACGATGGTGTCCTGGATGTCGGCGTCGCCGCCGAGCAGCAGATCGTGCACGGTGACCTCGAACTGCATCGGGTTGATGCCCAGGCCCACCGAGAGCGCACCCTGGGGGTCGAAGTCGACGAGCAGCACCCGCCGGCCGTACTCGGCGAGCGCGGCCCCCAGGTTGATCGTGCTCGTGGTCTTGCCCACGCCGCCCTTCTGGTTGCACATGGCGACGACCCAGGCGGGGCCGTGTGAGCTCAGTGCCGGCGGGACGGGGAACACCGGCATCGGACGCCCGGTCGGACCGGGCTTGCCGACACCCTCGTCGGGTTCCTCGCCCCCGACCTCAAGCCGGCCGTCCTCGGACAGGCGGGGCTCGCCGACCGTCACCTCACCGTAGTAGCGGCGGCCCGGCGGACCGGAGACCGCGGCGGAGTCGGAACGGACCACGGTGTACCTGCTCCTCACGACTGCTCGGGCAGTCCCTGCGTGAATACCTCTGGTTCGGGTGCCCCTGCTTCGGCTGTCTCAGCTTCGGGTGCGTCCGCATCAGCTGATACCGCATCAGCTGTTACAGCGTCGGCTGTTACTGCTTCCCGGCGGAGGTCTCCTCCTGTGACGAGCAGAAACGGACCGGTTGGAGCGTACCGACCCGGACCCGGTATCGGCGGTCTCGGGGGCCGCCAGTCGGCGTGTCGCGTTCCTCGCCTCATGTGTGACTCGAACTTCGGTGCCCACCCGGCGCGTTTCGCGGCGATATCTGCGGTACTTCATCTTGCGCTCCATGTACCCGAAGCGCACGTTGCCGCACACCGTCGCCTACGTCACCGCGTACCCGCCGCCTACGTCGCCGCCGCCGGACCGGACGCCGCGGGCGCAGAGCCGCTCCCCCGCCCGCCGGCTCCGGTTGCGCGACGACATTGCGGTGAGATGACGGTCGGGTGTTGGCTGACGTCCAGGTGAGTCGGTGATGACACGGCGATGGTGAAAGGGAGTGCCATGACGGATGGCCCGCAGGCAGTGACGGTGGAGGCGGTCGTCGCGGTCGAGAAGGGCGCGCCGGTGGCGCTGACACGGATCATCGTGCCGCCGCCGGGCCCCGGGGAGGCCCGGGTCCGGGTGCAGGCGTGCGGGGTGTGCCACACCGACCTGCACTACCGCGAGGGCGCGATCAACGACGACTACCCGTTCCTACTCGGCCACGAGGCGGCCGGGACGGTCGAGTCCGTCGGCGAGGGGGTCGCCTCGGTCGCCCCGGGTGACTACGTGGTGCTGGCCTGGCGGGCGCCGTGCGGGACGTGCCGGTCGTGCCTGCGCGGGGCGCCCTGGTACTGCTTCGACTCCCGCAACGCCGTCAACCCGATGACGCTGCAGGACGGCACCCCGCTCTCCCCCGCGCTGGGCATCGGCGCCTTCACGCCGCTGACACTCGTGGCCGCCGGGCAGTGCGTCAAGGTCGACCCGGCCGTTCCGCCGCAGGCGGCGGGCCTGATCGGCTGTGGGGTCATGGCCGGCTTCGGCGCCGCGGTGAACACCGGACGGATAACCCGCGGCGAGACGGTCGCCGTCTTCGGCTGCGGCGGGGTCGGCGACGCGGCCATCGCCGGCGCGTCGGTCGCCGGCGCGCGCCGGATCATCGCCGTCGACGTGGACGACCGCAAGCTCGAGTGGGCCCGCGGGTTCGGCGCGACCCACGTCGTGAACTCCCGGAACGAGGACCCGGTGGAGGCCGTGCGGGCGCTGACCGACGGCAACGGGGCGGACGTCGTGATCGAGGCGGTCGGCCGCCCCGAGACCTACCGGCAGGCCTTCTTCTCCCGCGACCTGGCCGGACGGCTGGTGCTCGTCGGCGTGCCCGACCCGTCGATGACCGTCGAGCTGCCGCTCATCGAGGTGTTCAGTCGCGGCGGCTCGCTGGCGTCGTCCTGGTACGGCGACTGCCTCCCGACCAGGGATTTCCCGATCATCATCGACCTGCACCGCGGTGGCCGGCTCGACCTGGCCGCGTTCGTCACCGAGACGGTCGGCATCGGGGACGTCGAGCGGGCCTTCGAGCGGATGCGGCGAGGTGACGTGCTGCGCAGCGTCGTCCTGATCTGAGCGCCCTCCCGTTCCGGTGAATCCGGACGGGTACAGCGGGCCGACGAAGTGCCTCAGGGGCAGGCCGGACGGGTACGGTCGTCCCGGGTCGGCCGGTGCACGAACCGGCGCGGAGAGGAGTTTCCTGTGGCGGTCAGCGGCGGTCAGCGGATCGATCGGGTGATCACCCGCGGTGACTTCACCCTCGACGGCCAGTCGTTCACCGTCGACAACAACGTGTGGCTCGTCGGTGACGAGCAGTCGGTGGTCGTCGTCGACGCGGCCCACGACCCGTCCGTCATCGAGGCCGCGGTGGACGGCCGGCGGGTGTCCCTGATCATCGCGACGCACGGCCACAACGACCACATCAACGCGGCTGCCGAGCTGGCCGACCGGGTGCGCGCCCCGATCGCGCTGCACCCGGCCGACGCGGTGCTGTGGCGGCAGGTCTACCCCGAGCGCGGGCCGGACGAGGCGCTGCGCGACGGCCAGGTGATCCCGATCCCGGGCGGTTCCCTGCGCGTGCTGCACACCCCCGGCCACTCCCCGGGCGGCGTCAGCCTGTTCGGGGAGATCAACGGCGACCCCGTGCTGTTCAGCGGGGACACCCTGTTCCGCGGCGGCCCGGGGGCGACCGGCCGGTCGTTCTCCGACTTCCCGACCATCCTGAGCTCCATCCGGGCGAAACTGCTCACCCTGCCCTCCGGGACGGTCGTGCACACCGGCCACGGCGACGACACGACCATCGGCGAGGAAGCCGTGGACTACGACGACTGGGTGCTCCGCGGCCACTGAGCTATTCCGGTGCGGCGATCACCGTGAAGCCGTCGGCGGCGCGTTCGAAACAACCCGCGTTTGAACGTGAAGGCGGCGCGCCTGTCGTGCGGTACGCGGTGTGCGGGACCGGCCGTTCCCGCGGGATTTCCCGCCGAGATCCGAGGCGGGATCAGAGCCGATCAGAGCCGGGATCAGATCAGCGTTCGTGCGCCGCATTCGCCGGGCTGATCGCCTTCGTATTCGCCTGGGCATCGGCGGTAACGAACCACCGGTCGAGGCGAAGGCGAAGTCCACGAAACCCGGACAGATCATGATGACCGGCGCGACCGGCCGGCAGAACACACCGGCAGAACCAGCGGATCGGCTGATCCGTGCACCCGGCCCGGTTCACCCGGTCGAGCTCGATCTGTCGGGTGAGGCGGGCCGGGTGGCGGAGCGGAAGGGTCAGCCGGCTCGGGCGGCTCAGGCGGCTCGGTCCTCCCGGCGGAGCTGGCGCAGCTGCCGGCGCAGCCTGATCTGTGGGATCACGCCGATCAGAAGCCCGACCAACAGCCCCGCGGCGGCGGAGGCGGCCAGCGCGGCGGCCACCGACATCACCTGGGTCGACCCGAACAGCCAGATGCTCACCCGCTGGTCGTTCTTCACCACGAACACGATGACCGCGATGGCGATCAGCAGCACCAGCACGGTGATCGCGTAGGTCGAGTAGGCGACGCCCCGGCGGGCGGCCCGGCCGGCCCCGCGACCGGTGGGCCCGGTACCGGTGCCTGGCGCGCCGGGAACCGCTCCGGGCACCGCCGGCGGAACGGCACCGGACGCAGGCGGCGCCGGCGGGACCGCGCCGGCCGGCGGGTACGAGCCCGGGACGGAGGTCGGCGGGCCTCCGACCGGAACGCCCGCGGCCGGCCCGGAGGCCACCGGACGCGGCTGCTCACCCCCGCCACCTGGCTGCTGTGGTGCCGTCATCGCCCGCCCCCTACCCATCGGTACCTGTCGGGCCCGCGCGGTCGGGAGTCGCTCCCCCCCGCCGCCTCACCCCGTGCCCGAAGTCTAGGACGGCCAGTGCCATATGCTGAGCAGCGCGGACGAGTTGGCCGGACGGTCGCGTCGGTACCGGGGCGCGAGCCCGGGTGCCGCCGAGGAACGTCCGGGCTCCACAGGGCGGGGTGGTGGGTAACGCCCACCCGGGGTGACCCGCGGGACAGTGCCACAGAGAACAGACCGCCGGTGCCGCCATGGCGCCGGTAAGGGTGAAACGGTGCGGTAAGAGCGCACCAGCGCCCGGGGTGACCCGGGCGGCTAGGTAAACCCCACCCGGAGCAAGGCCAAGAGGCCCCGGCCGGTCACGGTCGCGGGCTGCGCAGGCGTCTGAGGGCTGCTCGCCCGAGCCTGCGGGTAGGCCGCTGGAGGCCGTCGGCAACGGCGGTCCTAGATAGATGACCGTCACCGGCAAGCCGCGAGGCGACCCGGAACAGAACCCGGCGTACAGGCCAACTCGTCCGCGCTACCAGCGCAAACACCCGGATCATCCGCCCTACCAGGGCGTTTGACATTGCTACATCTTTCGTGCCCTTGCACTCCCTCTCGACTGTCACGGTCCAGAGACGGTCCAGAGATCAAGAACGGCCACCCGATCGGGTGGCCGTTCGTCGTTGCAGAGCGTTATCCGTCCGCCTTGTCTGGACGGTTCTTCGTGATCCATTCTTCGACGTCGCCTTCGGCCCACACGCGGATGTGGCCGACCTCGCCCACAGGTTCCGGGAAGTCCTCGCGATGGGAGAGCTGACGGACGCGTTCGGAGCTGACCTTGAGTCGGCTCGCGACGTCCTTCGACGTCCAGAGCTTCGGAATTCCCATGGGCGAATCCTACTTGCGCAGCGCCCAAGGGATGCGTAGGTTGGGCAGTGCCCAAGTGGTCCCGACCGGAGCTCTCACCCTCCAGTCGGGACCCGATCCGACCCTGAGCAAGCAGGAGCCGAACCGTGCTGTCCACGATCCCATCTCTCGCCCCCGGCGGGCACCTGAGTCCCACCGGCCGGGCCCGCGTCCGCCAACTGCTCGCGCGCCGTCTCGGCGAGGGCCTGGCGGCCACCCGCGCGACCGTGCTCGCCGAGCTGCACACCTCCCGCCCGGCCGCCGGCGGCATCACCCCGGTAGACATCTCCGTCACGCTGGTGACCAGCCCTGACCGCCCGGACGCCACCCCCGATCCGACCCCCGACGCGCCCGTCACCTTCGCCGCGGCGGCCGACCGTCTCGGCGTCAGCGTGGCCACGGCCAAGCGGTACGCCGCGCCCTCCAGTGGCAAGCTCGCCCGCCTCGGTGACGGCATCTCCCGCGTCTCCCTCGAGGCCATGGCGGCAACGCGATGAACCCGTTGATCCCCGCGGCCGACCTCGAGCCGACCGCCGAGCAGATCGCCGAGGAGCGGGCGCGCTTCGCCCGGTGCGCCAACTTCGACGCGGCCCGCGGCGAGCTGTCCGTCGCCATGGTG
>NZ_CASGGV010000303.1:0-49770 GCF_949319125.1 Frankia sp. Hr75.2
CGGTTTCGCGCGCACTCGTGCGCCGGTGCGCCCTCGGGGTGTCCGACAGGGCACCCCGCACGCTCGGCCGCACGGCAGGAGATCGACGGGAGGAGAAGGCGCCATGCGCGAGCTGCGGGCGGTCGCACTCAGCGAGGACGGCGGTTATCTCGTGCTCGCCGACGCCGCCGGGCGCGCGGATGCGGAACAGTTCCGCGTCGCGGTGGACGATCGGCTGCGCGCGGCGCTGCGCGGAGCCCGACGTAGTGAAGTACGCGCGGAAAGCGCGCTGACCCCCCGTGAGATCCAGGCCCGACTTCGGGCCGGTGAGACCGCCGCCGACGTCGCGCGGGCCGCGGGCATCCCGGTGGAGCGGGTCGAGCGCTACGAGGGGCCGGTGCTGGCCGAACGCGCCCGGGTGGTCCAGGAGGCGCGCGCCGCGCTGCTGCCCAAGGATCCGGGCGGGGTGCCCGGCCGTCCCCTCGGCGAGGTGGTCGACGCACGGCTGCTCAGCGTGCAGGACGACCCGGACACCGCCCAGTGGGACGCCTGGCGCCGGGTGGACGGGATCTGGCTGGTCCAGCTCACCTCGGACAGCAGGTGCGCCCGGTGGACGTGGGACCCGGTGGTGCGCCGGGTGCGCCCGCACGACGACGCGGCCCGGGCGCTGGTCGCCCCCGAATCGGCGGAGCCGCCCGCCCCGCAGCCGGCGCAGCCGCCCGTGCGCGCCGCCGGCCCGGCGCTGACCCTGGTGCACGACCAGGGCGCGGCGGCCACCTACCCGACGCAGTCCGCGGCCGGTGGACCCGGCCAGCAGCTTCCGGGAACGCAGCCCTCGACGGCTCCCCCCTCGGCCTTCCCCGCTCCGGCGGCTGTCAACGGGACGGGCTACCTCCCCAGCGCGGCTGCGCCGGGGTACGGGCCGTCGCCGGCCCAGGGGCCCGCGGGTGAGTCTCCGGACCGCCGCCCGGCCGAGCGGGCCGGCGACGACTACGCCACGGACCACACCACTCCTGACCACGGGGCGCCCGACTACGCGACCCCCGGCTACGAGAACACCGGCTACGAGAACACCGGCTACGAAGCCTCCGGCTATGGAGGCTCCGCCCAGGAAGCCGCCGGCCAGGACGCCGCGACGCGGGCGAACACGGGGCAGGGAGCCGGCGGCCACGGCACCTCGCCGGACCAGGCTGGCCCGGACGAGTACCAGGGCCCGGTGGCCGCCCCCACCGCGAGCCGTACGGCCGGCGCGGCGCGGCGCGGCATGCCCGGTGCGTGGCCGGCGGCCCAGGGTGGGGCCCCGGGCCTGTCCGGGCGGCACAGCGGCGCGGGAGGCCGGCGCACCACGCCCCCGAGCCGGTTCGGCTCCCGGGAGCGGGCCGTTCCGCCGCCGACACCGGCGGCCGAGCCGAGGTCGCTGCCAAACCCGGATACCGAGTACTCCGAGGTGACCGCCACCGCCGTCGACGCGGCGGCGGCCAACGAGGCGGAGTTCGGCCACGCCGGCGCGGCTGACATGGAGTCCACCAGGACAGACCTGGTCGCGGTGGCCGAGGCGGCCCTCGCCCCGGCGCCGGAAGCGACCGAGCCCGGCATCCCGAGCGAGGACGCCCAGAACACCCCGGGCGGCTCGGCCGACCCGGAGGAGACCGTTCAGGCCGCGCACGCCGCCGGTCTGGACGAGGACGACGAAGACGACGACGAGGACACCGAGGACACCGAGGACGGCGGCGACCGGTCGGTGAGCGAGGCCGCGCCCGGCGGGGCCGGGCAGCCTGCGGCTCCCGCGCCGACAGGGCAGCCGGTGCTCCGACCGGCCGCGGTCGTGCCGCCTGCGGCCGCGGAGCCGGCACGGGAACCCACGACGCCGGTGGAGCGGGTGCCGCGCCGTCCGGCGGCCACCGCCGCCCGCCGGCCAGCTGTCGCCCGCACCGCTGGCGGTGCCCGTTCACTCGGGGCGCTCGCGGCAGCCGCTGAGGACCTGGACGGCGGCACTGCGGCCTCGGCGGCTCCGGCTGGTGGCGGCCGAGGCGCCGCTGCCCCGGGGCGCGGCGGAGCACCGCGCCGGCCGGCAGCGGGCCGGGCCACACCGGCCCGGGCCGAGGGCGGCCCGGCGGGCCGCCCCGCGCGCCCCGACTCCACCGCGGCGGAGCACTCCGCCGAGCCGTCCACCGCGGCCGACAGCGAGTTCGAGACCACGGCGGAGACCACCGCCGCCACGGTCGACGACACCGCCACAGAGGCCGCCCAGCAGGCCGCACGGGCCGCCCAGCAGGCCGCCGCGGGCAACCGCGGACGGCAGCCGGCGGCAGGTCGTAGCGGCGAACGTCCCGCAGGCGGTCGACGCGGACGCAAGTCGGTGCCAGCATGGGACGACATCGTGTTCGGCGCCCGCCGGCCCTAGGAGGGGGTCGAACCCGAGATTCGTCACCGGTCCGCCACGAGGAGGCACCGGGGGCGGAGGCCGCTCTGGATGCAACGACGCCGAGAGAGCCGGCTGTGAGTAAACCGTCACATGGCCAGGCGGAACGTCTGGCCGCTCAACACAGTTGGAGAAGGTGTGACAGGGACTACCACGATGCCGACGCTGACCAACCTCGACCGTTGCGACAGGTGTGGCGCCCAGGCCTACGTCCGGGTCGTTCTGCCTGGGGGCGGAGATCTGCTCTTCTGCCGCCATCACGCGAAGTCTCACGACTCCAAGCTCCGCTCGGTCGCAGTCGAGTACCACGACGAGACCGACAAGCTGAGCGTCTCCTGACACGACTGACTCCCGAGGGCATGCCATGATCACATGGCATGCCCTCGACTCGTCACCGGCCCGGTGTCGTGGCCACCGGGCCGGTACGACGACCATCATCCGGCGCAAGGACACCCTCACCGGAACCGCGGGCCGATAGTCATACGGTGGGGCGCGTGTCCACCACTGGGAACGATGCGGTGCCGGCCATGGCCCCCCCAGCGGGTGGACCTGGTCCGACGGCCCGCCCCGGCATGCGGGACCCGGCCCGGCGGGCGCTGTTGGCGCTGCGCTGGTTACGGGCATGCATGGGTGCCGGTGGGCCCGACCGCGGCGCGGCGGTGCGTGATCTTGCCCGCCGGCTGCTGCAACCAAGGTCATGGGTCCCCTGGGGGGCCCTGCGCCTGGCGCGGACGACCGTCGCGAACGCCTGGCGGCACCGTGTTCTCGGTCTCGCCGCCGAAGCCGGCTTCTGGCAGCTGCTGTCGATGCCCCCGCTGCTCCTGGCGCTGCTGGGCACGATCGGCTACATCGGGGACCTCCTCGGCGGCGACGCCCTCGACAACGTCCGCCTGAGCATCCTGGACGGCGCCGACAACCTGCTGACGGCGTCGGTGGTCGACGACACCGTCCGGCCGACGATCGACGAGATCCTCTCCCGCGGCCGCCCGGACGTCATCTCCATCGGTTTCGTGCTGTCGCTGTGGACGGGATCCACGGCGATGGCGACGTTCGTGAACACCATCACGATCGCCTACGGCCAGCGGGAGCTCCGCTCGGCGGTCCGCAGCCGCCTGCTCGCGCTCGGGCTGTTCCTGGCCCAGGTGGCGACGGGCGTCCTGCTGCTGCCCGCGCTCGTCCTCGGGCCCGGCCTGCTGTCGGACATGCTCAACTCCGGCCGTCACCCGGTGGTCGACGACCTGCTGAAGATTCTTTTCTGGCCGGTGGTCGGGGTGGTGTCGCTGGCGATGCTGACGACGCTCTACCACCTGGCGCTGCCCGTGCGGCGGTCCTGGCGCCGGGCACTACCCGGAGCGGCGCTCGCGCTCTTCCTGTGGCTGGTGGGCAGCTACCTGCTGCGGATGTACCTGGAGCTGGTCTTCAGCAACGAGCTGGTGTACGGCTCGCTCGGCGCGCCCGTCGCCGCGCTGCTGTTCTTCTACATCACGGCGCTGGCCGTGCTGCTCGGCGCCGAGCTGAACGCGGCGATCGACGAGCGCCCCCCGCGCCAGCGCCGCGTCCCGCGGCACGCCAAGGCCCGGCCAGACCGGCCGGGCTCGACTCCCCCACGTTAGGACTCAGCCCCCGCGGCACGACCCGGTCCCCCACAGCAGGGCCCGGGTCGTCCGCGACAGGGTTCGGCTCCCCGCGTCAGTAGGTGCAGCCCACCCCGCCGGACGGCTCGGGGGTGGCCTGGGCCAGGGTCACCGCGCCGCCCGCGGGCCGCCCGCCGGTGGCGCGCAGGTCCGCGGTGACCACCGAACCGTGGCCGGTACCGGACGCCGGCACGGCACCGGACGCCGGCACGGCACCGGACGCCGGCACGGCACCGGACGCCGGCACGGCACCGGACGCCGGCACGGCACCGGACGCCGGCACGGCACCGGACGCCGGCACGGCACCGGACGCCGGCACGGCACCGGACGCGGCCGTAGCGCCCACGGAGGCCGCCGAGGCCATCGAGGCCGCCGTCGAGCCGGACGGCGAGCCGGCGGGGTCGAGCGCGGGGGGCCCGGCGGCCTGCGGTGGGGAGCCGCCGATCCCGGCGAGCAGCGTCGTCAGCTCGTCGGTCTTCGCCACGAGCACGGACTGCCCGCCGGCCTGTGACGGCGTGGCCGGGACGGTCTCGAAGGTGACCCCACCGGTGCTGATGCCCTGCATCCGGACGGCGAGCAGGCGCAGATCGGTGAGCGAGGTGTGGTCGTCCAGGGTCAGCGCGGAGGTGGCCGCGTCCACGACGTCGAGCAGCTTGCGCGGGTTGAGCAGGGTTCCGGTGGAGGCGACCTCGCGGAACACCGCGCCGAGGAACTGCTGCTGGCGGTGGATGCGGTCGAGGTCGCTGCCGGGCAGGCCGTAACGCTGCCGGACGAAGGCCAGCGCCTGCTCACCGGTGAGCGTGTTGTTGCCGACCTGGCCGTGCCAGCCGGAATACCGGTCGTTGAGGTTGTCGAAGCCCTGCGCCTTGAGCTCGGGCGTCAGCTCCTTCACGCAGACGGTGACGCCACCGAGCGCGTCCGTCATCGCCTGGAAGCCCAGGAAGTCGATCTCGAGGTAGTGGTCGATCCGGATGTTGGTGAGCGTCTCGATGGTCCGGACCAGCAGGGACGGCCCGCCGTAGGCGAACGCCGCGTTGAGCTTGGACTTCTGCGCGTCGTGCTGGGTGCCGTCGGAGCCGGTGTAGCCCGGGATCTGCACCCACAGGTCGCGGGGGAAGGACACCAGGGTCGTCGAGCCGTCGGCGTCGAGGTGGGCGAGGATCGTGGTGTCCGAGCGCTGCCCCTCGGTCTGGCCGAACTCGCCCCCGGTGCCCGCGCGGGTGTCCGAGCCCACCAGCAGGATGTTCTGGGTGCCTCCGCCGGCGGCGGAGGGCCGCGCGGCCGAGTCGGAGAACGTGAGCTCGATGTGGTTCACCTTGCCGTCGTAGTGGCGCAGCACGGCCCAGCCGCTCGTGGCGACGACCAGGACGGCCACCGAGACGATGGCGGCCACCAGGGTCACCGTCCGGCGCACACCGCTCACCGGGCGGCGTGGCTCCTCCGCGGGCAGGTCCTCGCCCGGGGTGTCGTACGGCCCGCGCGGGCCGCCGTACCCGGGCCCCGGGCCGACCGGCGCGCGGTATCCGCCGGGCCCGTCGTTCGGGGCGGGCCAGGTCCGCCCGCCGTCGGTGGCGCCCGGCGGAGGCAGCCGGCGGGTGGGCGGGATCGGCGCGGGAGCCGAGCGGGGCTCGTGGCGCGGCCAGGCTCCCGCCGGCCAGTTCTCCTCGCCGGCGGCCGGTCGGTCCCGTGCCGGACGTCCCTGCACCGGACGTCCCTGCACCGGACGTCCCTGCACCGGGCGGTCGCGCCTGTCCCGCGCCGGGCGCTCCTGCGGCAGGCGGCCGGGAACCGGTGGACGGCCCTGGCCCTGACCTGGGTACCCGGGGCGGCCGGATCCGGCGCCGGGCGGTGGACGACGGCGGTCGCGCGGGTCCCGGCCGTCCGGATCGCCACTGTTCGGAGGCCAGGTCATGGCCACGTTCCCCTCGCTCACCCGCCGGGCACGAGGATCATCGTTCCCGGCGGTCCCGACAGGTTCACGCCGCAGACCGCCTGCCCGCCGCGCCGCCGGCCGCATCGAGGCGACGGCGGGGCGGTGGTCGGGATCTCGTCCGACGCTCACACCGGGTTGGCCGGTGCTGTACCACTCGGTACCCATCGGACCGCCGCGGCCAGCCCCCGGGGCCGCCGCCTGGGCGACCCGCGGACCTCCACGTCGGCCCATCACTGTTCTACCGGTGTTCCGCCGGCTTGCTCCGTTGTACCGGTATCTCTGCCGACATCCGACGGTGTTGCCTGTAGTCCGGCAGTCCGGTCGGTGCTGTCACCGCTTGTTTCGGGCCATCTGCGATATCGGGAACCGGGCTGCCCGTTCTGTCCCAGCCTCGCACGCTCCGGCGGGAGGCGGTAGCGACGGCAGGCCGACCCGCCGGCCAGGCCGATCAGCCGGGCCGGCAAGGCCACGCCGCGCCCGGCAGTCGGGACGGCCGGTCGGGCCGCGGGACGGGTCAGCCGGTGGCGGGGCCCGTGAACTCCGCCCGCACGGCGCGCCGTCCGCGTCGAGCGCGGGCGCGGGCGCGGGCGCGGGCGGCGGGACGTTCGAGCGGGTCCGGATATCCGGCGGCCTTGATGGGATTACCGGGCGGCGGGAGGCCGCCGGCCTCGATCACCATCCGGCGGGCGCTCGTCCGCGCGGAGTCGACCGCGGCCGGAACATCATTGATCGGACCACAGGGAACGCCCGCGGCCTGCAGTGCCTTCAACCAGTGGTCCGGCTCCTGCCGGCGCAGGGTCGCCTCGATCTCCGTCTTGAACGCTTCGCGTTCCCGGAGCCGGTCGCCGTTGGTGCGGAACCTCGGGTTGGCGGCGAGGTCGGGCCGCTCGACCACCGCGCACAGCCGGCCGAAGAGGTTGTCGTTGGCCGCGCAGATCATGATGCTGCCGCCCGCGCACGCGAACGTGTCAAAGGGGGCGATGGAGTAGTGGGCGTTTCCGATCCGTGGCGGAGTGACGCCGGTCGCGAGATATGACAGCGCGGCGCCCTCCAGCAGGGTGACCGTCGCGTCGAACATGGCAATCTCGAGATGAGTTCCGCGGCCGGTGGTGCTCCGGCCCTGCAGCGCGGCCCCGATGGCGCCGAAAGCGTAGAGACCGGCGGCCGGGTCCGCGATCGGAACACCCGGTTTGACGGGCTCCTCGCCCGGGCGTCCGATGATCGACACCATGCCCGAGGCCGCCTGCACGACGGAGTCGTATGCCGGCCACTCCCGCCACGGGCCCGTTTGCCCGAAGCCGGAGATGCTGACGTATATGAGGCGGGGATTGCGTGCGGTGAGCACATCGACGCCGAGACCCAGCCGGTCCATCACCCGGGGCGGAAGTTCTCGACCAGAACATCAGCCTGGTCGACGATCCGCAACAGAAGGTCACGGTCCGTCGTGTCCTTGAGATCCAGGACGACGGATTGCTTGCCACGGTTCACCCGCGCGAAGTACAGCGACCGGCCGTCCATGAACGGACCGTAGGTACGGGAGTCGTCCCGCCGCCCGGCCGTTCGACCTTGATGACCCGGGCACCGAGATCGGCGCACATCATCGTCGCGAACGGACCCGCCAAAACCCGGGTGAGATCGACGATGAGAAGTCCCGCCATCGGGCCGGCCGTGGTCGCCACGGCGAAGGGCGCTACCCGAGCACGGCGGAAGCGGCCTACCGTTAGCGGCATGAGTGCCCAGTCCCACCAAACACCAGCTTCACGCCCGGTCGCGGGGCGATCCCCCGGCGGTACGGCCGACGACGTCGCACACCGGACCACTCCCGCTTCGGGCGGCGCGGAAGTGGAACGCGTCGCATCTTCGCCGGACACCGGCACACCGGGGCTCCCGGTGCCCCCCGCCGTACCACCGGGGAAATCGATCCAGCCGGATCCGGAATCTCCGGAACCGACCATCGGGACAACCCGGGCACAGGAGCCGGCGGGGGTAACCATCACACCGGGGACTCCCCCCACCGTCGCAGACAGTCCGACGACGGAGGAACAAGCCGCGGACGAACCGGGCAGGACCGGACAGGCTAAGCACGACGAGGAACCCCACGCGGCCTTCAGGCGTTTCATGGCGAGCGGCTGGGCGCCGGTGGATGACACCGTCGCGGTGCGTGACGACTGCGCCCCTTACACCACGAAACGGCGCTCGCTTCTGGCCACCCGATTCCCCACCGAAGCGCTTGTCATACCAAGCGGCGGGCTACACGTCCGGGCGAACGACACCGATTACCCGTTCCGCCCCGGCAGTGACTTCTTCTGGCTCACCGGATGTCACGAACCGGACGCCGTCCTGATCCTGCATCCCACCGCTGCCGGCGACCATGACGCCGTGCTCTATCTCGCTGACCGATCCGACCGATCAAGTTCCGCGTTCTACACGGACCGCCGTTACGGCGAACTGTGGGTGGGCCCCCGGCCCGGTGTACGGGAGACCACAGCGGCTCTCGACATCGAATGCCGGCCGCTGCCGGAGCTTCCCGAAGCGCTGGCCCGTCTCGCGCCCGCCAGGACCCGCGTCGTGCGCGGGCTGGACGCCCGGGTGGACCGCGCGGTGAGCCGGTGGTCGCCGACCGGCTCGTCCGCCGACCGGGACGCCGCGCTGGCCGAGGTGCTGTCCGAGCTCCGGCTGGTCAAGGACGACTTCGAGATCGCCCGGCTGGACGAGGCGGTCGCGGCCACCGTGCTCGGTTTCACCGAGTGCGTGGGCGAACTCGGCCGCGCGGCGACGCTCCCCAACGGGGAGCGCTGGCTGGAGGGAACCTTCTGGCGACGGGCCCGCGTCGACGGCAACGACGTCGGATACGGCTCCATCGTGGCCTGCGGCCCGCACGCCACGACCCTGCACTGGGTCCGCGACGACGGCCCAGTGCGGCCCGGTGACCTGGCACTTCTCGACATGGGGGTCGAGGGCCGCTCGCTGTACACCGCCGATGTGACGCGGACGCTGCCGGTGAGCGGGCGCTTCAGCCCGCTGCAGCGCCAGGTTCACGAGGTCGTCTACCGGGCCCAGCAGGCCGGGATAGACGCGGTCCGTCCCGGCGCCGCCTTCCTGGATCCGCACCGGGCCGCGATGCGGGTGATCGCGCAGGCGCTGCACGACTGGGGATTGCTGCCGGCCACGGTCGAAGAGTCACTCAACGAGGATCCGAAAGCACCCGGGGCCGGCCTGCACCGGCGCTACACACTGCACTCCACGTCGCACATGCTCGGGCTGGACGTGCACGACTGCGCGCAGGCGCGCGACGAGACCTACCGCGACGCCGCGCTGGAGGCCGGGATGGTGCTGACGGTCGAACCAGGGCTGTACTTCCAGCCGGACGACCTCACTGTTCCACCGGAGCTGCGCGGGATCGGCGTCCGGATAGAGGACGACATCCTGGTCACGCCGGATGGAAGTCGGAACATGTCAGCCGCGCTCGCACGCTCGGCCGACGATGTCGAAAAGTGGATGGCCGGCGAGGCCGCCAGGCACTGAAACCACACAGGATCCAGCCGGCCGGCCGCCCATTTGACCGCCCCCGAGCGTAGTACGGTCGTCGGCCGGCAATCGGCGATCCGTGGTCCGGTTCCTGCCCATCGGTCGATCGATGGGCAGGAACCGGGACGCGATAAGATGATCACGTCTTCTTCGGCCGCCGGCCCGAGGAGACCCACCGGCTATCACGGTGGTACTCGGGTAGTACCAGGGTCAACCGCTCGGCGCGTCGACCCGGAAAGCAGTCGCGACCCGGCTCAGTGAGCCTTGTCGTACGCCTCTACGATGTTCGACGCGATACGGCCCCGGTCACTCACCGTGTAGCCGTTGCTGCGCGCCCACTCGCGAATGTCGGCGGTGCGGTCGGTTCCACCGGTACGCCGCGAAGCGGCCCGCGCCCCGCGACGGCCACTGGCCGCCCGGCCACCGGAACGGCGGGCAGCGGTGACGAACGGCGCCAACGACTCCCGCAACTTGGTGGCGTTCTTCTCCGACAGGTCGATCTCATACTGTGCGCCGTCCAGTCCGAACCGGACCGTCTCGTCGGCCTCTTCTCCGCTGAGATCGTCAATCAACGAGACGATGGTCTTCTGAGCCATGCCACTCTCCTTCAGGTCAGCGGACCGCAGAAACTTACGGGTCTAGTATTACCACGAGAAGACGGTGAACTGTCACGCCTGGTTCGTCGGACGCGCGAGGCAACCGCGACGATGGCGCAAGTCCCCTCCGTCTTGGTGGGCTCGTGGTGGGGTGTCGACCGCACCCAAAGGAGCGGATCGACATCGACATGATAGAGGGATGATCATGTTCTTCGAATCACACCTTCCGGTTCGAAACGTCGACCCACGAACGACTCCACCGCGCCGCCCGCCAACCCGACGGCGGCCCACCTCGGGGCGCAGACGCCGGTACGCGGACGAGCGGCCACCTTCGTACGCCTGGCGGATCGTTCGATTGGCAGCCAAACGAGGAGCCGTGCCTGCGGCGACTTTGGCCGCGCTCCGGCGCCGGGAACCCACCGCCGTGTTTGGCAAAGCCGACCCCGGCGCCCGGTGAGTACGCCGGATTCCGCCCCTGACGCTATGCACCCGACCGGAGCGGACTACCGGCTCACCTGGGTGGTGGACGCGGCGAACGTGATTGGCGCACGACCGGACGGGTGGTGGCGGGACCGCTCGGCTGCGGCCGACCGACTACACAGGGACATTCTCGTCTTGCTCGCCCGGACCGTTGGCCACCGCGATCGGGCCGATGGGCCGTCACGCGTCCTTCTTGTTCTGGAGGGTGCCGCCCGAGCGGGTGTACCGGCCGGCCCGAGCACACCGAAGTTCGTACCCCCCACGGTCGGTACGGGCGATATATCCACCGGACAGTCGGAAGGCCAGCCTCCGCTTGTGCCGCCGGAACTGAAGGGCCCGTTACCCGGAATGGCCGGCGAACCCCCACGACTCCTGGTGATCCACGCTCCCGCGGGCGGGGACGACGCCATCGTGGATGCCGTACGCACCACGGCGGGACCGACTCTGGTCGTCACATCGGATCGGGCACTGGGGGATCGTGTTCGCACCTTGGGCGCGCGGGTTGCCGGCTCCCGGTGGCTTCGGGATCGCCTCGACGAGGTCACCGCACCGAATCGCGAAAAATAACTATGTCAGGAATCACACCTATCTGAGAGGGAACTCCGCCCCGCCGAGCACGGCACTCCGGACGGATGGTGTCCGCCCGGCGCCGGGCGGCACAACTCCCGACAGACACAGAGCTCCCGACAGACGCGGAACTCCCGCCAGACACGGCTCCCGGGCGGTGGAGTCCCGCTGGAGATACGCCGCCGAACAGGGGAACCCCTCGGAGATACGTCTCCGAACGACGCGACCCTCGGGAGATGGGCCCAACGGGCCGCCGGGCCCCGGCGGGCGGGGCCGGCCGGTCGTCGGCGGAACCTGCCGGGCCGCCCGCGCGAAGTGGACTCAGCCGGGACGGAAGCAACCCCGATCGGGGGGTGCCGGCGGACAACCTCGGAAAGCCGCCGCAAAGGCCACAGGGACGCCCTGAGGGCCGCTACTGGCCCGCAGACACGGCCGCCGGGGACCCTGGACGGCGCGGGCGCGGCTGAGCCTCGGGCAGCCGAGATCCCGCCGGTGGCGGATCCCGGCAGATCCGCCACCGATCACCGAGCCCTCCGGCGGTGGCGCGCGCCGGCACGGCATCCGGTGGCGGTCCTGACACCTCCGGCACGTTCCAGGTAAAGCGCGCGGGTTTATATGCGGGCCGCGGCAGGTGCTGGTCGGCCCGTCGGGCGCCGAGCTGCCCCGACCCGCCCGACGCCGTTGGGCGCCGGCCACCCGCCCCGTCCGTGCCAGCCAAGCCGTCCGCGGCGTCCGGTATGCGCAGCTTCTATCTGATTTGACTGGTGCCTAACTGCTCCTCTGGAGAAGCGTGGCCGTTGAGTGAGTCCATGGACTCACTCAACGGCCACGCTTCGGCACGGCGGAGTCGAGGTCGGGGAGGGAGTGGTGGTTGGCCTGGCGTGAGCGCCCGTGTCGCACAGGGTCGACCTGTGTCGTGGTGCGCCGGGCCAGACACCGCCTTTGCGGATGACCGCGGCGCTGCCGAGGGCGCCTACCGGCCCAGGCATCTCGCGGCCGTTCTTTCTCCGCGCCCGCCCGCCCGCGCCGGCACGGCGCCGCGCCGGCGCCGAAACGCGCTCAGGCCCGTCTCGCGGACCGTTCCGGTCGGTCCTGCGGACCGTTCAGATCAGCTCTGAAGCGCTCGGGGTCAGCGCCGGGTCGGTCATCGTGGAGCGCTCAGGCCGGCGCCGGCGCCGGCGGGCGCGGGCGGGGGGCCGGAGCCGCCAGGCGGGCCGCGTACCGGCCCGCCGAGGACGTTATCTCCAGCGGAATCCCGAAACAGGCCGAGAGCCGTTCGGAGAGCATGACCTCCGCCACCGGCCCGGCGGCGAGTACCTGGCCACGGCGCAGCAGAAGCGCGTGCGTCACGCCGACCGGGATCTCCTCGACGTGATGGCTGACCAACACGGTGACCGGGGCGACCGGATCGGCTGCGAACCGGGTCAGCAGCCGCAGCAGGGCCTCCCGCGCGCCGAGGTCCAACCCGCCGGCCGGCTCGTCCAGCAGCAGGAGCTCGGGGTCGGTCATCAGCGCCCGGGCGATCTGGACCCGCTTGCGCTCCCCCTCCGACAGCGTGCCGAAGGTGCGCTCGACCAGGCCCCGGCAGCCGAACTGGCCGAGCAGGTCCGCGGCACGGCGCAGGTCGACGTCGTCATACGCCTCGTCGGCGCGGCCCAGCACGGACCAGCCGGCGGTGACGACGGCGTCGAGGACCCGCTCGTCGGGCGGCGGCGCGTCGGTGAGCACCGGACTGACGACGCCGACCCGGTAACGCAGGTCATGCAGGTTCACCCGGCCCAGGCGCGCGCCGAGAAGATCGACCGTGCCGGCGGTGGGGAACAGGCGGGAGGAGGCGATCTGCAGCAGGGTGGTCTTGCCCGCGCCGTTCGGCCCGAGCACCACCCAGCGCTCGCCCTGGTTCACCACCCAGCTCACGTCCCGCAACAGGTCAACCCCGTCGCGCCTGACCGTGACCTTGTCGAGGCGCAGCACCGCGTCCGGCATGGCGCTCACGTTACGCGAGGCGCGGCCCCGGCCGGAGGCGGGTGGACCTGCCGGCGCGAACGCACCACCGTGCCCCCACCGGAGCACACCCGCCGGGCACAGCTCCGCCGCCCGTTGGGCGACGATCCCTCTCAGGTCGTCCAGCCGGGCTGGACGTCAGACCCGGCTCGGGTCGATCTCCGCCCACACCAGCTTGCCGTCGCCGACGGGCCGCACGCCCCAGCGCAGCGCGAGCCGGCCGACCAGATCGAGCCCGCGGCCGGTCTCGTCGTCGGGACCGGCCCGGCGGCGGCGGGGCATCCGGCCGCCCGCGTCGCCCACCTCGACCAGGATGCGCCGGGCACCATTACCTGCCGAACCGCCACCTGCCGAACCGCCACCTGCCGAACCGCCGCCCGCCGCACCGGCACCCGCCGGGCTCGACGCCGCCATCCGCCGTACCCGGACCGACAGCGGGGTCCGCCCGTGCACCAGCGCGTTGCCGACGAGCTCGGAGAGCACGAGCACCACGGTGTCGATCACCGGCGGCTCTGTCAGGGCGTTCTCCAGCGCCACCCGCACCTGCGCGCGGACCTGGCTGAGCCCCACCGAGGGATCGGCGGAGACGTCCAGCGGCTCGGCCAGCGGGTCCGGCACGGGCAGCCGGGCCAGCAGCAGCGCGACGTCGTCGCCGGGCGGCGGGCCGCCCGCGCCGACCCGCGCCGCGCAGGCGGCCCGGGCCAGGTCGTCGAGCCGGCCGTCCCACTCCTCGGCCGGGCGGGCCAGGACGGCGGCCAGGTTCGAGACCCCGGCGTCGATGTCCAGCCCGCGCCCGCGCACGAGTCCGTCGGTGAACAGGGCCAGCAGCGAGCCGGGCCCGAGCGAGACGGTGTACTCGGTCATCGCGTCGCAGGCGAGGCCGAGCGGGGTCGCGGCCGCCATGTAGAGCCGGGAGACCAGGCCGTCCGGGGCGACCACCAGGGGCGGCGGGTGCCCGGCGCTGGCGAGGGTCAGCAGTCCGGTGTCGGTCTCCACGACGGCGTAGATGCAGGTGGCGATCAGGTCCTCGCCGAGGTCGGCGACGAGCCCGTCGAGTTGGATGAGGACCTCGGCCGGTGGCAGGTCCAGCCGGGCGCAGGTGCGCACGGCGCTGCGGAGCTGCCCCATGAGAGCGGCAGCGCGCACACCGCGTCCCATCACATCGCCGATGACCAGCGCCACCCGCCCGGCGCCGAGGTCGATGACGTCGAACCAGTCGCCGCCGACCTGGTCGTCCTCGCCCGCGGGCAGGTACCGGGTGGCCAGGTCGAGGCCCGCCGGGGCCAGGGTGCGCGGCAGCAGCGCCTTCTGGAGCGCCAGCGCGTCGCCACCGTCGCGGCCACCGGCCTCGGCGCGTTCCAGGGCGGGCGCTGTGCGGGCCGCGACCTCGGTCAGGAAGGGCAGGTCGTCCGTGGTGAAGGCGGGGCGCTCACCGGCGGCGATCGCCGTCAGCACGCCGGCCGGGCGGCCCCGGAACGTGATCGGCACCGCCGCGGCGCTGTGCCCCTCGGCCTCCCGTACCCAGCGGGCCAGCTCGGGGGTCAGGGCGCCGTCCAGGAACGGGGCGTCGGGGCTGGCGGGCAGGAGCACGGGCGCGGCGCCGACGGCGACCGCGGCGAGCGGGCCCGCCCCCGGCAAAACAAGCGCGGGAGCACCGGGCGGCGCCGCGGCGGTGAGTCCGTCACGGGCCGCGAACACCGCCGGACGCGACCCCGGCAATCCGGGCCCGGGCGCTACGGACGTCTCGGTCTCGTCCGCGGGCGGCAGCAGGTGGATGACGCAGACGTCGGCGATCTCCCCGGCAACCGCCGCGGCCAGCGCCGACAGAGCACGCTCCGGGCTGGTGGCCGAGGCCACCGCCTCGCCCGCACGGGCGAGCTGCTCCAGCCTGCGCCGCGCGGCGCCCGCCGCCGACTGCTGGACGTCCGCCGCCGCCAGCGCCGCCGTCAGCTCGGCCTCGGCCTCGTCGCGGTCCCGCCGGCTGCGCGCGGTGTCGGCGGCCAGCCGCTCGAACAGGGTCGCGCGCTCGAGGGCCTGCGCGCACTGCTCGGCCATCGCCATCAGGAACGCCTGGTCGTCGGTGTCGAACTCGCGCGGCGAGGGGAACCCGAGGTGGAGGACGCCGAAGGGCACGTCGGTCGTCGCGAGCGGCAGCAGCGCCCAGGCGTGCTCCGGCCCCGACTCGACCGCGCCGAGCAGGTCGGCAACGGGCCAGCGCCCACCGAGCTCGTCGCGGCTGCGCAGGAACAGCGGCCGCCGGCCGCGGATGACCTCGGCGAGCGGGTGGATGGCGCCGAGCCCGACCTCCGACCAGCGCTCGGCGTACTGCGCCGAGGTGCCGACCAGGGAGCGGAACCGGAGCCGGTCGTCGCTCTCGTCGATCAGCGCCACGCCGCGGCCCACGGCGCGCGCGGCCCGCCCGCCGCTGTCGAGCACCGCCGCGACGACGTCGTCGACGGTCACCGCCCGGCCGAGGGCGGAGGTCAGCCTCCACGACTGCTCACGGCGCCAGGTTGCCTCGTCCGGCACGCCGTCCTGCGCGGGTCGCGGGTCGCGGGCGGAACGGGCCTCGGTGACGTCGGTCAGCACACCGATCCACTCGGCCTGCGGCCCGTCCACCACGGGCACCAGCCGGGCGGTGATCGTCCGATGTGTCCCGGTGACGTCCGGGACACCGAACTCGGCGTCGAACGGCTCGCGGCGCTCGATCGCGCCGTGCCAGGCCCGGGCGACCCGCTCGCGGTCATCGGGATGGATCGCGTCCAGCCAGCCGAAACCGGCGGCCTGCGCGCCGTTCTGGCCGGTGGCAGCGCGCCAGCGGCGCAGGTCGGTGTCGAGCGCGCCGTCCTCGCCGGCGTGGAAGACGTCCGCCGCGGTGGCCTCGCCCAGCGCCCGCTCCCGGCCGACGGCGCGGGCGTGGTCCCGCTCGGCGGTCTTCGCGCGGGTCGCGTCGAGGGCGACGAGGACCGCGCCGGCGCGGGCACCGAGCCGGTCGGTGGCCGGATACCAGCTCGCCGACCAGGTCTGGTTCGGCCCGGCGCCGCCGGTGGCGACTCCGATCTCGAGGTCGGTCACCGCCTCGCCCGTGCGCAGGACACGGGACAGCAGGCCGTCCATCTCCTGGCCGATCTCCCCGAGGAGCTCGGACATAGTGCGGCCCAGGTGCTCGGCGGCCGGGCGGCCGTTGAGCCGCGCGAGGACGTCGTTCACCCGGATGTAGCGGCCGCCGGCGTCGTACAGGGCGAGGCCGACGGGGGCCTGGTCGAACAGGGCCTCCCGCAGCGCCAGCCCGGCGAGATCCGCGCCCTCGGACGCCCCGCCACCGCCCGGGTGGGACGGCCCGGCCGGGACCGGCCCGTCGTGGCCCGCCCCGGTGGCACCGACTCCGCCCGGGCCGGCCCCGGGGCCGGGTTCGAGGGCCGGCGGCCCCCAGGGCGTACCAAAGTCAGACGACGCCGGCCCGTGCGGCGGTTGCCCGGGTGGGAAGCCGGGTGTGACCGCGAAACCGGGCCCGAAGTCGCCGGGGAAACCGCGCTCGCCACCGGGCGACGCGGACGCCACAGGCCCGGCCTGCCCGTGCGCGGACGGAACCTGCCCAGACGACGCAGGCCCGTCCACCGGGAGCCCGGACAGCTCCTGTCCGGGCGGTTCCTGCCCGGCAGCGGCCTGCCCTGCAGGTGTGGATCCCGACGGCGGGAACTCGGACGACGGCGCGGCCACGGTCGGCGGCGGTGCCGGCGGAGCGGACTCCCCCGGCGGGGGCACCGGCGGCGCCGGCGTGTTCTCGCCCGCGGGCGGTGACACCGACGGCGGCGGCCCCGGGATCAGCCCGGCCAGCGGCACGATGTCCGGCGATGAACCGGCGGGAACGCCTGCGGCGGGTAGCTGTCCCACTCCCCCGGACCCGGCGGACGGCGGCTCGCCCGGCGGCGGCGAGCCGGGCGGGGGCGGCGGCAGGCCGATCGAGGACGCCAGCGCCGGCGCGTCGCCGTCCCCCACGAGGGGCTCCCATTCGGAGGGCGTCCCCCGCGGGCCGGCGGGCATCGCCCCGCCGGTGACGTCAGCGTAGGAAGGCCAGCCGACCGGCCCGCCGGCCCAGCTGTTCCCACCCGCCCACTCGGAACCGGGAGCGCCGAGCCCGCCCAGGCCACCAAGCGCACCCGGCCCGCCGACGTCCCCCGGCCCACCAAGACCACCCGGCCCACCAAGACCACCCGGGCCGCCGAGACCACCCGGGCCACTCAGACCGCCGAGACCGTTGAGACCGTTGAGACCGCCGGAACCGTTGAGACCGCCGCGGCCGCCGGGACCCGTCGGGTCCGGACCACCCGTCCCGGACTGCCCGTCGCCAGTGGCGTCATGGGCCTGCACGTCAGGGCCGGCGGACGGCCGGCCGGCGGGCTGCGCGGAGTACGGCGTGGTCATGGCAGACGATTGTGGACGGTGGGGACACGTTGTGCCGAACCGGCCCGGGGCTCCGGCCTGGCCGGCAGGTCCGCGACGGGGCGCCAGAACCGGCGCGGACCGGCGTCCGCGCGAGGGGTTGGCGGTGCTAGGACGATGTCCGCGGACAGCACGCTCACCCGGTCCACCGAGACGATCACGGGCTCGAGTGTGAGGTGCTTCACCCCGCCGATGTCATCCACGAGGCGGGCCAGCCGCAGGAGCAGATCCTCGAGCGCGGCGACGTCCACCGGCTCGGCGCCGCGGTAGCCGAACAGCAGCGGCGCCGCGCGCACCGAGCGGACAAGGCGCGCGGCGTCGGCGTCGGTCAGCGGGAGGATGTGGTGCACCCGGTCACCCAGCAGCTCGGTGGCCGGGCCGGCCAGCCCGAACGACACCAGCGGGCCGAACCGGGGATGCTGCTCGGCTCCGGCGACCACCGCGACCCCGCCGGGGACCATCCGCTGCGCGACGATCGGCGCGCCCGGCCCGAGCCGCTCGGCCAGCGAGCGCCACGCGGCGTGCACGGCCGCCGGGTCGGGCAGGTCCAGGCGCTGCCCCCCGAGGTCCGGCCGGTGCCGGTACCCGTCGGACAGCGCCTTGAGCACCACGGGCCAGCCGAGCAGGGCGGCGGCCTCGACCGCCTCATCAGCGCCGCCGACGACCCGGCGGGGCACCACCTCGATGCCGTAGCAGGCCAGGAGCTCGCCGGCCGCGCCATCGGTGAGGCGGCCGGTCGTCCCCGCCACGAGCCGGCGGGCCTCCTCGGCCCGCACCTGGGTGGCCGGCACCGCCCCGGAGGGCAGGGCCCGCCAGTGGGCGTAGCCGACGGCCCGGCGCAGCGCCGCGACCGCACCCTCGGGCGAGGGATAGGCCGGTATCGCGCCGAGCTCCGGCGACGCCTCCGTGGCCCGCACGGTCGCCAGCAGGGGCACCCGCACCAGCGGCGCGGCGGCGGCGGCGCCGATTCCCGCGGCCACGCCGACTCCCGCGGCCGCGAGGCCGGGCAGCGACGACGGCAGCCGCACCGCGATCACGAGCAGGGCGTCCACCTCGGCCGAGGCCGAGACGAGAGCGTCGCGGAACGCCTCGGCGGTGCTGCCGACCGGCAGCAGCACCTCCCGCACCGCGAGCCCGGCCGCGTCGGCCGCCCGGGCGGTGAACCGCACCAGGGCCCGCGAGTCGCCGACCACGGCGACCCGGTTGCCCCCCGGCAGCGGCTGGTTGGCGAGCAGCAGCGCCACGTCCAGGCCCTGCGAGACCCGGTCGACGCCGATCACCCCGGCCTGGCGCAGCAGGGCCTCGTCCAGCGGGGTGCGCTCGGAGAGCACGACCACGATCGGGGTGTCGCGGCCGAGCCGGCGCGCCAGCCGGGCGAACTTGCGCGGGTTCCCGAAGGTCTCCAGGTGCATCAGCGCCACACCCGTGGACGGGTCCGCCTCCCAGTACTGCAGGAGATCATTGCCGCTGACGTCCGCACGGTCGCCCGCGGAGACGAAGACCGAGAACCCCAGCCGACGGCCCGCGGCGGCCTCCAGCAGCGCCCCGCCGAGCGGCCCGGACTGCGAGTAGCAGCCGATGCGGCCGGCCGGCGGCATCCGCTCGACCAGCGAGGCGTTCAGCCCCACCGCCGGGTTCTGGATGCCGAGGCTGGCCGGGCCGACCACCCGCATACCGTTCGCGCGGGCGTCGGAGGCGAGCCGCGCGTCGGCGGCGTCGTCCCGCTGGTCGGTCACCACGACCAGACCGCGCACGCCGTGCCGGCCGCAGGCGGCGACGACCGCCGGGATCACCTCCGCGGACACGCAGAGCACCGCGAGGTCGACGGGCCGCGGCGTGTCCTCCACCGAGGCGTACGCCCGGACCGAGGCGACGGCGCCCTCCCCCGCCGCGGCGGCCGGGTTGACCGGGTACACCGGGCCGTCGAAGCCGCCGGCGAGCAGGTTGCGCAGGACGATGTTGCCCAGCGAGGAGCGGTCCCGGCCGGCGCCGACGACCGCGATGGCCCTGGGGTGCAGCAGTCGGTTCATCGACGCGGCCTCGGCCCGGTGCTCCCGGGCGCGCATGACGTCCACCGAGCGGGCCGTCGGCGCGATGTCGAACGACAGCCGGACCCCGCCGGACTCCCAGGTGCGCGCCACGGTGTAGCCGGCGTCGAGGAACACCCGGATCATCTGCTGGTTCTCGCTGAGGACGTCGGCGTCGAAGCGGCGCACCCCGCGCTCGGCCGCGGCCGCGGCCAGGTGCTCCAGCAACACCGAGCCGAGCCCGCGGCCCTGCTGGGCGTCCTCGACGAGGAAGGCGACCTCCGCGTCGGGCGCCGGACGGCCATCGGCGCCCCCGCGGCTTCCGGCAGCGTCAGGGGTGCTGGTGGTGTCGGGGGTGCCGGGGGCGTTCGGTGGACCGGCCGCGTCCGCGGCAGAGCGGGGGCGGCCCTCCCAGTGCGCGAGGGCGACGATCTCGCCACTGATCAGCGCCACCAGGGCACCGCGGACCCACTGATCGACGTTGGTCGTCCGGGCGATGTCCTCGTCGCTGAGCCCGCGCCGGACGTTGAAGTACCGGAAGTAGATCGTCCGCTGGGACAGCCGGGACCAGAACGGCCGCAGCAGCGCCCCGTCCGACGGCCGGATCGGACGGATGTGCGCCGTCCCGCCGTCCGACAGGATGACGTCGGCCTCCCAGTGGGCGGGGTAGTCGCGCGGCAGGCCAGGATCGGGGCCGGCGTTCACCGGTCCACGAGCGGGTCGAGCCCGTGCGGCGGGAGCACCGCGCTGCGGGTCTGCGCGACCGAGCGGTCCAGCGGGTCGTCGGGGTCGCCCTCGCCGGCGTCCCACGGGTGGTAGGCGGCCGGGGCGCCGTCGCCGAAGGTCGACGGCATCCCGGCGGCGCCGACCGAGTCGTGGCCCGTCGCCGCGCGGACCCGGGCCGGGGCCGCGGCGACCCACTCCTCGGGCAGCGCCCGGGCCGCGTCCAGCGGGGTGTGCGCGGCGATCGCGACGAGCTGCGTCCAGGCCCGCGGCACGACGGCGTCCAGGGCGTAGCCGCCGCCGCCGCAGGCCAGCCAGCGCCCGCCGCACACCTCGTGGGCCAGCTGGTGCAGCGCCTCGTAGGAGGCGCGCTGGCCGTCGAGGGAGAGCCGCAGGTCGGCCAGCGGGTCGAGCGCGTGCGTGTCGCACCCGTGCTGGGTGACCAGGACCTGCGGGCGGAACGCGCGCAGCATCACCGGGACCACCCCGGAGAACGCGCGCAGCCAGCCGGCGTCGCCCGTCCCGGGCGGCAGCGCAACGTTCACCGCCGTGCCCTCGGCGTCACCCGTGCCGACCTCCCGGGCGAAACCGGTGCCGGGGAACAGCGACCGCCCGCTCTGGTGCAGCGAGATCGTGAGCACCCGCGGATCGTCGTAGAAGGCCGCCTGGACGCCGTCGCCGTGGTGCACGTCGATGTCGACGTAGGCGACCCGGCTCGCGCCGGCGGACAGCAGCCAGGCGATCGCGACGGCCGGATCGTTGTAGACGCAGAACCCGCTGGCCGAGCCGCGCATCGCGTGGTGCAGGCCCCCGGCCAGCGACACCGCGTGCTGGTGGGTGCCCTTCCACACCGCCTCGGCGGCGGCGAGCGTCCCGCCGGTCACCAGCGCGGCGGCGGCGTGCATCCGGTCGAAGACCGGGTTGTCGGCGGTGCCCAGCCCGAAGCGGCCCGCCAGCAGCGACCCGGCCCGCGACCCCGACGACGCCACGCGCACCGCACTGAGATAGGCGGGGTCGTGGACGAGCTCGATCAGGTCGTCGCCGGCCATCCCCGCAGAGGCGACGGTGATCCCCGGGGCGTCGAGCAGGCCGACGGCGCCGGCGAGATCCATCGTCAGCGCGAGCCGCACCGGGTGCAGCGGATGGGTCGGGCCGAAGTCGTAGTCGAGCATCGCCCTGTCCCAGACGAGGAGGGCCTGCCCACCCGCTCCGGGCGCGGCCGGCGAGGTCTCGGTGTTCGCGGACGTGCTCACACGACGACGGTAGCTCCGCGCGACGCCCCGCACGACTGTCCTGACGACACCCGCTGTGGCCGGAACAACCGTCCCGGCCGCGTGAGCGGGGGCCGACGCCGGGCCGGCGCGCCGGCGACACTGTGGACGGACGTCCAACCCGGGACACATTAGGGTCAGATCACGTGGCCGCAGACGAAGGACCGAAACACGACGAACCACGCGATGGGCGGGACGGCGGTGCGGGCCCGAGCGGACCGGGTGGCCCCCCGCGTCGGGTCGGCGAGGGCACCGTGCTGTGGGAGCCCCCGCCGCGACGGGTTGCCGAGGCCTCGGTGACGAGGTACCGGGAGTGGCTGGCGGACGAACACCAGCTGCGCATCGCCGACTCCACCCGGCTACGGCTGTGGGCCGAGGCCGAACCCGGCCGGTTCTGGGACTCGATCTGGGAGTTCTGCGCCGTCGAGGGTGACCGCGGCGACGGGCCGGCGCTGACCGGCGCGGCCGTGCCCGACGCCCGCTGGTTCCCGACGGCCCGGGTCAACTACGCGGAGAACGCGCTCACCCGGCACGGCCCGGCCCCGGCGATCATCGCTGTCCGGGAGGACGGCGCGACCGCGGTGGTGAGCTGGGACGAGCTGCGCCGGCAGGTGGCACGGGCCGCCGCCGGGCTGCGCCGGCTCGGGGTCAGGCCCGGCGACCGGGTCGGAGCGGTGCTGCCGAACACGGTGCACGCGGTGGTGGCGATGCTGGCGACGGCGAGCGTCGGGGCGGTGTGGGCGTCGTGCTCACCGGATCTCGAACCGGCCGCGCTCGCCGAGCGGTTCATCCAGATCACCCCGCGGGTGCTCATCGGCGTCGACGGGTACACCCGCGGCGGCCAGGGCTACGACGCGATCCCGCCGCTGGCCGACCTGGCCCGGCGCCTGCCCAACCTGGCGGCCACGGTGCTGGTGCCCTACCTGTCCGCCGACGCCTACCCGCGGGCGGCGAGCGCAGACCTGCCGGGCCTGCTCACCTGGGACGACCTGCTCGCCGCCGAGGCGGAGCCGGCCTTCACCCGGCTGCCGTTCGACGCGCCGCTGTGGATCCTGTTCGCCGACGAGATCGCCGGCCCGCCCAGGCCGGTCGTCCACGGGCACGGCGGGATCCTGCTGGAACACCTGAAGTCGCTGGTGCTGCACCTCGATCTCGGCCCGGACGACCGCTTCTGCTGGTACGGCACGACCAGCGGCATGATGTGGAACTACCAGGTCTCCGGGTTGCTCACCGGCGCGACGATCGTGCTCTACGACGGCAGCCCGAGCCACCCGGACGTGTCCATCCTGTGGCGGCTCGCCGAGGCGGTGGACGTCACCTGCCTGGGCGTCTCCGTGGCCCTCGTCGAGGCCTGCCGGCGGGTCGGGCTGGTGCCGGGCCGCGTCGCGGATCTCTCGCTGTTGCGCACGGTCGGTGCGTTCGGGGCCCCGTTCATCCCCGAGGCCGGTGCCTGGGTCTACGACACGGTGAGCCCGTCGGTGGCCTTCGTCGCCATGAGCGGCGGCACGGAGGTCTGCACCGCGCTGGTCACAGGGCTGCCGACCGACCCGGTGCGGGCCGGCGAGGCGGGCCGTGCGCTGGGGTGCGCGGTGGCCGTCGTGGACCCGTCCGGCCGGGAGGTGCCCGGTGGCGGTGCCGGGGAGCTGGTCGTCACCGCGCCGATGCCGTCGGCGCCCCTGTTCGTGTGGGGCGACCCGACCGGCTCGTGGCTGCTCCAGAAGCACCTGGCGAGGTTCCCGGGCTGGTGGTGGCAGGGCGAGCGCGCGCGGATGACGCAGGCCGGCGGGATCGCCGTCGACGGTCCGCTGGACGCCCTCGCCGCGCCCACCGGCGCACGCACCGCCGGCGCATAGGCAGGGCAGCGCAGGGACGCGCAGGCGGACGGCACAGGCAGACAAAGGGAAAAGCCGGATCCTCGCCTTCAGGCGAAGATCCGGCCTCCGACCACCCCTGCCGGAGCGGGACCGTATGGCCCACACCCCGGGCGGTCATGGGTGCCGGCCCGCGATGCCGGCGCCCACACGACGACCTCGTCCCAGACGCCGGCTCCTCAGTCGAGGAACTCGCGCAGCCTTCCGGCCACGGCCGGCTTGCGCAGCTCCCGCAGCGTGTCCCGTTCGATCTGGCGGATGCGCTCACGGGTGAGCCCGAGCCGGTTGCCGACCTCGGCGAGGGTGTGCTGCTTCCCGTCGGCGAGCCCGAAACGCAGCCGCATGACCTCGCGCTCACGAGGGTTCAGCGCACCGAGGACGTTGTCGATCTCGTCCTGCATGGCGCCGTAGGAGGCGGCGTCGGCGGGCGACGTCGCGTCCGAGTCCTCGATGAAGTCGCCGAGCACGGAGTCGCCGTCGTCACCGACGGACGTCTCCAGGCTGACCGTGTCCTGCGCGTAGCGGCGCAGTTCGACGACCTGCTCGATCGGCATGTCCAGCTCGAGCGCGAGCTCCTCGTCCGTCGGCTCGCGGCCGAGGGTCGAGACAAGCTGGCGCTGCAGCCGGGTGATCTTGTTGATCTGCTCGACCACGTGCACCGGGATACGGATCGTGCGGGCCTGGTCGGCCAGCGCGCGGCCGATCGCCTGCCGGATCCACCAGGTGGCGTAGGTGGAGAACTTGTAGCCCTTCGCGTAGTCGAACTTCTCGACCGCGCGGATCAGACCCAGGTTCCCCTCCTGGACGAGGTCCAGCAGCGTCATACCCCGGCCGCTGTACTTCTTGGCGACCGACACCACCAGGCGCAGGTTGGCCGAGACCAGCTGCTGCTTGGCAGCCTGGCCGTCGGTGACCAGCACGCCGAGATCCCGGCGCAGGTCGTCGGCCAGGTCCTGGTCGGTGTCGAGCTTGTGCTCGGCGAACAGGCCCGCCTCGACGCGCTTGGAGAGCTCGACCTCCTGAGCGGCGTTGAGCAGCGGGACCTTGCCGATCTCCCGCAGGTACATGCGGACGAGGTCGGCGGTGCCGGCGTGGTCGGCGACCGTGCGGCCGGCGGCCGGAGCGCCGGGGGTGACGCGCTCCTCTTCTTCTTCGACGAGGTCGATCCCGGCGGCACCCAGGCGGGAGATCAGCGCGGGCAGCAGCTCGACGCCGATGTCGGCGGCCTCGAGAGCCTCACGGAGCTCGGAACGGCTGAGCTCGCCGGTCTCGCGGCCACGCGCGATGAGTTCCGCGACGGCGGAGACGTCGAGCTCGTCGAGCTCGTCGGGGACCGCGGCCAGCGTGCGGCTTGGAGTGTTACGGACAGGAGAAGCGGAGCGACGGGTACGCCGCGGGCGCGGGCGTGACTCGTCGGTGCGCTCGGCTAGTTCCAGGGCAGGCAGCGTCATCAGTGGCAGATCCGATGGTCGGTGCGGGTGGGTCGTCTAGTTGCTTGCACGAGAGGTAACGACTGAACAGACGCAACCATTCCCCGTGAAGGCACAGCCGGACGTCAGCGATCGCCGGGCCTACTGGGAAGTGTAGACCCCTGCCATCGGGCCGCTGAACCCGCTGTCGCGAAGACTACCTGGCAGATCGTGTGCTGTGGCGGGAACGAGCAACTATCTCGACGACGCGCGACGTTCACCCTCGACTATCGGTGACCTTTCACAACGGAGAGTGGTTACCGTGACACCTTAGGGAGCGCAATCCAGAGATCGGCGTCACCTTCACCGTGTTCGCGCGAGGGTACGGCGCCTCGCACGGTCACGCGACGGACTCCTTCCTCGACCCGGCCGGACGGCGCGGAGACGAATCGGATTACCGGCAGACCACGGCACTACCCGGTGGGCGCCCCTTCACGCACCCCCATGTGGTCCGGTTCGCCGATGTGGCGCGGGCCACGAGAAGCGATGGCCCGTCGACGGGCGAGCCCGACTCGCCCACGGACCGGCGCGGCGGCGGCACACCCCGCGGCGAACGCGCGACGCACACCGACCGCACCACCCCTCGCACCATCTGCGCACACCGCGCGGCCCACGCCGAGCACCGCGCCCGTAACACCGGTCACGCCAGCCCCGACGCACACCCCGCTCGCCACCGAACGGGATTTCCTCCCGTGGCCGGCGAGCCCTCCCGGAGCCGCCCGCCACGCGGCCGACCGGCAGCGAAGATCTTTTCGCCAGCCGACCAATAATTACCCTACGTAGCGAACCGCGGATCGCCCCGGAACGACGCGAAGAAGTTCGGGACGTGCGTGGCGGGCCGGGCCCGACAGCCGCCGGCGGCCCGGACATGCCCTCCGAACCGGACTTTTTCCTGCGCCGCCGGCCCGGAAACCGCGCGGAGCACCAGCTCGGTAACCCCACGGCAACGGCATCCCGTTAGCCGGGCCACACCGGGCACCCCCACCAGGCGAGTACGCCGCGTGACCGCTACTCTCTCACGATGTCGGTCTCCCCGATGCCCGCGCCAGCCACATCCAGCTCCAACCCACCCGCCGCCACGCCCAGCACCGCGACCGGCGCCGCGCCCGCGACCGTGCCCGACAGCACGACCACCGCGGCGCCGCGGAGGACACAAGCGGACCATCCGGGCGTACCACCGTCGGTGGTGGGCACGGGCACCAACCGGCCACCCTCGGACCACGCGGCGGTCGCCTCGCCGGTCGCCCCCGCCGCACGCGCCGGGAGCGCCGACCCGGCCGGCACCACCGATGTGAGCCCCATAACTGCCGGCGCCGGCGGTCCCGGTACCCACACCAACGGGCACGGCGGACCCGGCGCGGCCGTCGCACCGGTCGCACCCGGCACAGTCGTCGCATCCGGCACAGTCGTCGCACCCGACACAGCGGTGGACGCCCGCGCGGGCGCCGCGTCGGGCGGGGCGATCTCGCCGCCGGCCGCGGAAACCCCCCTGTCGGCGGACATCGCCGCGGTGCGCGAGACGGCCGTGGCGGTGCTGCGCGCCAACGACCTTGGTGACATCACCCGGCCGTCGCCGACGCTCTACCCGCACCAGTGGCTGTGGGACAGCTGCTTCATCGCCATCGGCCTGCGCCACCTCGACCCGGCGCGTGCCGCCGCCGAGCTGCTCTCGCTGCTGCGCGGCCAGTGGCCCGGCGGCATGATCCCGCACGTGATCTTCGCCGAGACGACCGACTACTACCACGCGGGTCCGCAGCGCTGGCGCTGCGACCGGGTCTGCACGACCGCCGGCGGGGTCCAGTCGACCGGCGTCACCCAGCCGCCGATGATCGCCGAGGCGGCCGTGCGGGTGGGCCAGGCGATGAGCAGGGAGGACCGGGCCGACTTCTACCGGCGGCTCGCACCGGGCCTGGTGCGCTTCCACGAGTGGCTCTACCGCGAGCGCGACCCCGACGACACCGGCCTGGTGACGCTGGTCCACTCCTGGGAATCCGGGATGGACAACACCCCCACCTGGATGGAGATGACCAAGCCGGTCGCTCCCCGGGCGGTGCGCGCGCTGCGCCGGATCAACGGCGACGACGCGCTCGACGCCCTGCGCCGCGACTCCAAGGAGGTGCCACCGGACGAGCGGCTGACCTCGGCGGACCTGTTCACGCTCTACCGGATCGTCCGCGAGCTGCGCCGCAGCCGGTACGACTTCCGGACGATCCGCTCCACCTTCGTCCCGCTCGTGCAGGACGTGGCCTTCAACGCGATCCTGGCCCGGGCCAACGAGCATCTCGAGACGATCGCGGCCGAGGCCGGGGTGCGCATCCCGCGCTGGCTGTCCCGTTCGATGCGCCGGACCCGCTCGGCCCTTAACGAGCTGTGCTCGGACGGTGTCTACTACAGCCGGAACTTCCGCACCGGCGAGCTGCTGCGCCACCACACCATCGCCGGCTTCCTGCCGCTGTACGCGGGCGTGGTGCCGGAGTCCCAGGTGGACGACATGGTGGACACGCTCATGTCACCGCGGTACTGGGCCCAGTACGGCATCGCCAGCGTGCCGACCGACGACCCCGCCTTCCTGCCTCGCTGCTACTGGCAGGGCCCGGTGTGGGTCAACATGAACTGGCTGATCGCGGACGGCCTGGACCGCTACGGCCGGACCGAGGCCGCCGCCGCGATCCGCCGCAACACCCTCGACGTGATCGTGTCGTCGGGATCGATGTACGAGTACTACTCACCGCTCGACGGTTCCGGCGCCGGCAGCAACCGCTTCTCCTGGACGGCCGCCCTGCTGGTGGACATGCTCGACAACGGCGCCCGCCCGACCTCCCGGGCCCAGGCGGCCATCCCCACCACCCGCACCCCCGCCTGACGGACGGAACCCGCAGGCCGCTGACGGCCGCCGGCGAGGTGAGGTGTCCCAGCGACTCGATGTGCCGCTGGGACACCTCACTTCTGGCTACGGGAGAGGTCAGCTGCAACCGCTGGTGGAGCCGCACTGCTCGCAGACGTAGCAGCTGCCGGCCGGGCGCATGTGCACACCGCAGGTGAAGCAGAGCGGCGCGTCGACCACCGTCTGGGCGGTCAGCGAACCGCCCGGCATGGCCAGCCGCAGCTCCTGCACGACCAGCTCCGGCCCGCCGCCCACGCCCGGTCCGGCCGCCGCCGGTCCGGCCGCCACCGGCGCTGACCCGGCCGGCGCCACACCGGCGCTGGCTGCCGGGGCCGAGCTGCCCTCGACCGGGGCGGACGCCCGCAGCGACTCGATGTCGATCTCCGGCTCCGCCGCCACGGCCGGGCCGCCGCCGGCCTGGTCGGACAGCCGCCGCGTCCGCTCCGAGGCGGACAGGATGCCCAGCTCCGCGCGCTGCTCCTCGGTCAGGTAGTCCAGGGCCAGCCGGCGGAACAGGTAGTCCATGATCGACTGGGCGATCCGCACGTCCGGGTCGTCGGTCATACCGGCCGGCTCGAACCGCATGTTGATGAACTTGCTGACGTAGGCCTCCAGCGGCACGCCGTACTGCAGCGCGATGGACACCGCGATCGAGAACGCGTCCATCACACCGGCGAGGGTGGAGCCCTGCTTGGACATCTTGATGAAGACCTCGCCGAGGCCGTCGTCCGGGTAGGAGCCGGCGGTCATGTACCCCTCGGCGCCACCGACGCTGAACGAGACGGTCTGCGACGGGCGTGTCTTCGGCAGCCTGCGGCGGACGGGCCGGTGCTCACCGGGCCCGGCCGGCCAGTGCGGGCCGGGAGCGCCGGGGCCGACCGCGGGCTGCGCCGCCGCGGCGGACGGCGCCGCTGCCCCTGCCGCTACCGCGGCCGCGGCCGCTCCGGCGGCGGCCCGGGCGGCCACGTCGGAGGCCACCTCGGCCGCCGCGTCGGCGTCCCGCTTCGCGCCCTTCACATCCGTCAGTGGCTGGCCGACCTTGCAGTTGTCCCGGTAGATCGCGAGGGCCTTGAGGCCGAGCCGCCATCCCTCGAGGTAGATCTCCTCGACCTCGGCGACGGTGGCCGTCGCCGGCATGTTCACCGTCTTGGAGATGGCGCCGGAGAGGAACGGCTGGACGGCGGCCATCATCCGGACGTGGCCCATCGGGCTGATCGCGCGGTCCCCGATGGCGCAGTCGAACACCTCGTAGTGCTCGGTGCGCAGGCCGGGGGCGTCAACGACGTGGCCGTGCTCGGCGATGTACTCGACGATCGCCTCGATCGTCTCCTCGGCGTATCCCAGCGCGCGCAGCGCCGCGGGCACCGTCTGGTTCACGATCTTCATGCTGGCCCCGCCGACCAGCTTCTTCATCTTCACCAGGGCCAGGTCCGGCTCGATCCCGGTGGTGTCGCAGTCCATCGCCAGGCCGATCGTCCCGGTCGGGGCCAGCAGGCTGACCTGGGCGTTGCGCCAGCCGTGCTTCTCCCCCACCGACAGCGCGCGCTCCCACTCCTTCGAGGCCGCGGTGATCAGGCGGGCCTCCTCCGCGTGCACGGTGCGCACGGCGTCGTTCGCCGCCGAGTGCTTGCGCACGACCCGCCGGTGGGCGTCGGCGTTGCGGGCGAAGCCGTCGTAGGCCCCGACGGTGCCGGCGAGCTCCGCCGAGCGGCGGTAGGCGGTGGCGGTCATCAGCGAGGTGATCGCGGCGGCGAGCGCCCGGCCCCCGTCGGAGTCGTACGCGCGGGCGCTGGCCATGAGCAGCGCGCCCAGGTTGGCGTACCCGATACCGAGCTGCCGGTACGCCCGGGTCACCTTGGTGATCTCCGGGGTCGGGAAGTCCGCGAAGCAGATCGAGATGTCCATCGCCGTGATGATCAGCTCGACGGACGCGACGAACGTCTCGGTGTCGAAGGTGCGGTCCGGCCGCAGGAACTTCATCAGGTTCAGCGAGGCCAGGTTGCAGCTCGAGTTGTCCAGGTGGACGTACTCCGAGCACGGGTTCGACGCGGAGATCCGGCCGGACTCCGGGCAGGTGTGCCAGTCGTTGATCGTGCCGTCGTACTGGATGCCCGGGTCGGCGCACTCCCAGGCAGCCTGGGAGATCGTGCGGAACAGCCCGCGGGCGTCCACCGACTCGATCACCCGGTTGTCGAGACGCGCCCGCAGGTCGAAGGACGTCCCGTCGACCACGGCGCGCATGAACTCGTCGTTGACCCGCACCGAGTTGTTGGCGTTCTGGTACTGCACCGAGGCGATGTCGCGCCCGCCGAGGTCCATGTCGAACCCGGCGTCGCGCAGCGCGCGGATCTTGTCCTCCTCACGCGCCTTGGTTTCGACGAACTCGACGACGTCGGGATGGTCGACGTCGAGGACGACCATCTTCGCCGCGCGCCGCGTCGCCCCGCCCGACTTGATGGTGCCCGCCGAGGCGTCGGCGCCGCGCATGAAACTGACCGGGCCGGACGCGGTGCCGCCGGAGGAGAGGAGCTCCTTCGAGGAGCGGATTCGGGAGAGGTTGAGACCGGCACCGGAGCCGCCCTTGAAGATCAGGCCCTCCTCCCGGTACCAGTTGAGGATCGACTCCATGGTGTCGTCCACTGCGAGGATGAAGCACGCCGACACCTGCTGCGGCGCGGCCGTCCCGACGTTGAACCAGACCGGGGAGTTGAAGCTGAAGACCTGGTGCAGCAGCATCCAGGTCAGCTCGTGCTCGAAGATCTCGGCGTCGCTCTCCGACGCGAAGTAGCCGTGCTCGCGGCCGGCCGCGCCGTAGCGGAGCACGACCCGGTCGATGAGCTGGCGCAGCGACGACTCCCGATCGGGCGAGCCGAGCGCGCCGCGGAAGTACTTGCTGGCGACGATGTTGGAGGCGTTGACCGACCAGGCGGTCGGGAACTCCACCCCACGTTGCTCGAAGTTGACCGATCCGTCCCGCCAGTTCGTCATGACGACGTCGCGGGACTCCCACTCCACCTCGTCGTAGGGGTGGACTCCAGGCGTGGTGCGAACCCGCCGGATCTTCAGCCCGGCCACCTTCGCGGCCGATCTGTTCCCCTTGCCGCGGGTCTCGGTCATAGCGCTCCTCGTGTTCGCGTTCGATGGGTTCAAACAGCGGCCACCGGACTTACGTGCCCGGATCAGGCCTGGTCAGGCATGGTCCCGGGCAGGTCCGGCCCGGCGCCGGCAGTGCAGGGCGGGATGGCCGGATCAGCTGTTCCGCTGATCGGCCGGGGCGTACGTGGGGTCTGGGACGGTATGTGGGGCCTGAGGCCGTGCCGGATCTGGCGGGCACGGCGGCGTATCCGAGGTGGCCGGTCCGGCTGGTGGCGCTCGATGCCCGTGGCCGCGCCGGACGGGATCGGGTCGGGGGCGGGGCAGGGGCACTGGTGGTCGGGTCCGAACATCAGGTGCAAAGGTGCTGGCCGCGGCGCATGCGCCGATGCCTGTATTACGTGCGCCGCGGGCGGCTCCCGTGGCCTCGCGCAGTACACGGACCACCGCGGCTCCGAGACCGGTGTGGCTCCGGCTCCGCACCGACACGGCTCCAGGCTGGTTCCATTCCAGGTCGTTACACGGACCTGGACGCTCGCCGGACCGCGCCTCGACGCCTCCCCCGCTCCCGGCCCGCGATGCCGGAGCCGGCAGGCGGCAGGCGGCCCACCTGCCCGGGTTCGTGAGGCCGGCGCGGATCAGGCTGGGTCACTCATGGACGCCCGGATCCCGGTTCCGGGACCTCGGGCCGGTACGTCAGGGGCCGGCCGCCGCCCGTGGGCCCGTGGTCACCGGAACGACGACAGCCGAGGCCCCGGTGGCCGCCGGCATCGCGGTCGGCTTCCCGGCGACGGGCGACTCACCGCCGCCAGCCGACTCGGCACGCAGGGCCGCGATCGCCGCCTCGAAGTCGCCGAGCGACTCGAACGCCAGGTAGACGGAGGCGAAGCGGAGGTAGGCCACCTCGTCCAACTCCCGGAGGGGGCCGAGGATCGCTCGGCCGACATCCTCGGCGGCCACCTCCGCGGAGCCCGAGGAACGCACCGTCTCCTCGACCCGCTCCGCCAGCAGCGCCAGATCGTCCGACCGGACGGGGCGGCCCTGGCACGCCTTGCGCACTCCCACGATCACCTTCGCGCGGCTGAAGGGCTCGGTGGCCCCGCTGCGCTTACGGACCCGCAAGGAGGCCTCCTCCATGGTCGTGAACCGACGGCCACAGGCCGGACACGACCGCCGGCGCCGGATCGCGGCGCCTTCCTCGGCCTCCCTGCTGTCGACGACACGGCTGTCGGGATGCCGGCAGAAAGGGCACCGCATGGTCCGCTCCCCTCCACCCCGGGCAGGCTGACACTGCCGCCCGCGGGGTGCGTCCGACTGGGTTCCGTCACCTCGACCGGCGGCCCTGCGGACAGACGGTCAAGGCCCTGTGGATTACCTGTGTAACAACCTGTGGATGACTTGCGGTGCTGCAACTACAAGATGTTGTGTCCACCGTAGCGCACACCCCCGACAGATCCGACACCGGCCCCTCCGGCGCATGTGGTCCTCAGGTGTGTTCTCGCCAGCCCGCGCCGGGGCCACGACAGGCGGTGACACCAGCCGGACGTGCCCTCGGTGGGGCAGCCGCAACACCTGACGCACCGAAAGCCCCGGGCATGCCGGGCCGCCGAGCTATCGGGGCGTCGGGGCCGCAGCAGGAAAGCCGGGTCAGGGGAGCCGGAGCTCCTGACCGGGCATGAGCGTCACCGTGTCGAGGCCGTTCAGGGTCATGAGCCCGCGGACGGTGTCGCGGGCGTCGGCCTCGGGGGCGGCCTCGTGGGCGATCTCCCAGAGTGTCTCCCCGGACCGCACGACGTGCGTCCGGTAGCTCACCGGGACGCCGGTGAACGCCTGTGACGCCGTCACCAGCACCAACGAGAAGACAAGGCCGAGGAGCGTGCTCGCCAGCGCCACCACGACGATGCGGCCGCGCCTGGTCAGCCGCAGCGGCGGCCGCGCACCCGACCTCCCCCGCCCACCGGCCCGCGACCGGGACCCGGCCCGAGGTCGAGGTCGAGCCTCAGGCCGGGCGTGGGGCTGAGGCCGGGGACGCTGGGGCTGGGACTGCCCACTCGGCCCAGGACGCGGCCCGGGCGCCGCGGCGGCCGACCCGGCCGCGACCAGCCCGACGGCTGCCTCACGCCACCACATGCCGGGCATCTCGATGACGGACGCCCCGGATCGCCGCTCACCGCCCCGCCTGGACTCACCGGGCGGCACCGTGGCGGCCGGAGCAGCCCCCGAGAGACCACATCGGGCGCCACGAGAGCGAACCGGGCGCCCTACCGGCACGCGGCCCATGCCGCGCACCGCCACCCCCCGCACCCCGCGGCCACGGACGGCGACTCCGCCCACCGCGGCTCCACGCACGCCGCGTGCCCCCCGCGCACCCGTCGCGACCTGCGCACCCTGCCGCAGCGCGCAGCTGCGGGACACCGGGTGACCCCGCCGAACTGACGCATTCCCACCGGCCGCACCGCCACCGTCGGTCATGCCAACCTCCCAGGCGCGAACACTCGTTCGATCGAACGCCTGAGCGATTCTTACACGGCCGCCACGCACACTTCCCCCGACACGCTCGAACAGACGTTTGAGATTCGGCGACCGGCCGACTACCGTCAAGGACGATCAGTTGTGGACGATCGTGCGAGATGAACCGAGCACGAAGGACCCTGCCAAACCGATCAGCCGAACCGATCAAAAGTTACTAATCGGACAAAGCATTGGAACGACCGGGTGGGTGTTGGCGGAGCCGGGCCGTCGACCACCCGGTCCTTGGCAGCCGCCGGTGGCACCATCCGCCGCGCGGAAGCATCGACAGGAGAGCGGTAAGCGATGACCAGCCAGGAACGGGGTACCCGCCGAGGTGACACCCGTGGCAACGTCCGGGATTTTCCCGACAGCCCCGCGGACGCCTCGGGCCTGACGCAGCGGCAGAAGAAGGTGCTCGAGGTCATCCGGTCCGCGGTGGAGCGGCGTGGATACCCGCCGAGCGTCCGGGAGATCGGCGAGGCTGTCGGCCTGACCAGCACCAGCAGCGTGGCACACCAGCTCAAGGTGCTGCAGGAGAAGGGGTTCCTCCGGCGCGACCCGAACCGGCCGCGGGCGATGGAGGTGCTTCCGATCGGCGGCGCGAAGGCCGGCGGGCGTTCCCGCGCGGGTGCCGCGGCGGCGGCCGGCGCACCCGCCGAGACCACGGCGCTGGAGGCCGGCACGCCCACCTACGTCCCCCTGGTGGGGCGGATCGCCGCCGGTGGGCCGATCCTCGCCGAGCAGGCGATCGAGGACGTCTACCCGCTGCCGAAGGAGATCGTCGGCGAGGGAACTCTGTTCCTGCTCAAGGTGGTCGGCCAGTCGATGATCAATGCCGCCATCTGTGACGGCGACTTCGTCGTCGTCCGGCAGCAGCCGGTGGCGGACAACGGCGAGATCGTCGCGGCGATGATCGATGGGGAGGCCACGGTCAAGCGGTTCCGGCAGCGCGACGGCCGGGTGTGGCTGGCGCCGGAGAACCCGGCCTTCTCCGACATCCCGGCCGAGGACGCGACCATCCTCGGCCGCATCGTGGCGGTGATGCGCCGGGTCTGATCCCCGGCACGCGGCCGGCACCGGGCAGGCCAGGCACCGGTCAGACGTCAGGCGTCTGACCGGTGCGGTGTTCAGCTCGCGGTGTTCCGTCGGGGCTGGTGTTCAGGCAGGGCCGTCAGGCGCGGAACGGCTCCAGCTCGGCGGCCAGGCCCACGGGCACGCGCGCGGCGACCTCGGTGCCCTTGCCGGTGTGCTCAACTCGAAGCACCTCGCCGATCTGGTGGATGCGGGAGACGAGATCGCCCCGGGTGTAGGGCACCAGCAGGGACATCTCGACCTCCGGGTGCGGTATCCGCGCCGAGAGCGCCTCCACCAGCTCCTGCAGCCCCGCCCCGGACCGCGCCGAGACGAAGATGGCGTCCGGCACCGCCTGACGCAGGACGGCGAGCGTGGTCGGGTCGACCGCGTCCACCTTGTTGACCACGATGAGCTCGGGCACCCCGGCCGCGTCGATCTCGGCGAGCACCTCGCGCACGGCCGAGATCTGCCCCATCGGGTCCGGGGCCGAACCGTCGACGACGTGCAGGACGAGGTCGGCGTCCACCACCTCCTCGAGCGTCGAGCGGAACGCCTCGACGATCTGGTGCGGCAGGTGGCGCACGAAGCCGACCGTGTCGGCCAGGGTGAAGATCCGGCCGTCGGGCAGCGTGGCCCGGCGCACCGTCGGGTCGAGGGTCGCGAACAGCGCGTCCTCGACCAGTACGCCCGCCCCGGTCAGTCGGTTGAGCAGCGACGACTTGCCGGCGTTGGTGTAGCCGGCGATCGCGACGGCGGGAACGGCACCGCGGCGGCGTGACGACCTCTTGGTCGCCCGGACGGTGGCCATCCCGGTGAGCTCTCGGCGCAGCTTGGTGATGCGCGCGCGCAGCCGGCGACGGTCCGTCTCGATCTTCGTCTCACCGGGGCCACGGGTACCGATCGGCGCCCGGCCGCCGCTGGCGGCCTGCCGGGACATCGACTCACCCCAGCCGCGCAGCCTCGGCAGCATGTACTGCAGCTGGGCGAGCTCGACCTGCGCCTTGCCCTCGCGCGACGTCGCGTGCTGGGCGAAGATGTCGAGGATCAGCGCCGTCCGGTCGATCACCTTGACCTTGACGACCTCCTCGAGCTGGCGCAGCTGGCCGGGGGTCAGCTCGCCGTCGCAGATCACCGTGTCCGCGCCGGTCGCCAGTACGATCTCGGCGAGCTCCTTGGCCTTGCCGGAGCCCACGAAGGTCGCTGCGTCGGGCCTGTCCCGGCGCTGCACGAGCGCGTCGAGCACGACCGAGCCGGCGGTGGTGGCGAGCGCGGCCAGCTCCGCCATGGACGCCTCGGCCTCGACCTGCGAGCCCGACGTCCACACCCCGATCAGAACGACCTGTTCCAGCCGGAGCTGGCGGTACTCGACCTCGGTGACGTCCTCGAGCTCGGTGGTGAGGCCCGGGACACGGCGCAGCGCGCCACGGTCCTCCAGGTCGAGCCCGTCGCCCTCCTCGTCGAAGAACGAGAACCCGTCGGCCTCGGCCAGGGCGAGCGCGGTGCCGGCGCGACCGTCACGACCCTCGTGGCCGTCGTTTTCGCCCGAGTGCAGTTTCAGATGCCGGGTGGACGCCACAGCGGCGTCAGCGCGAAGACTCATACCATCCGTTCTCAACGCGGCACGGTGACCGCGTCATTCCAGTCCGCCCCGGCCGGGACGGCACTCTTTCGCCCCATCAGCCGGGTTCGCCCGGCCGATGAAACACCGTCATCCCCAGGGTGACACGGCGTACCCGCGATCGCGAACCCTTTACCGGACGGCGCCCGCCACCGGACGACATCGGCGGACCTGAGGCGGGCACCCGGCCCGACGCCCGGGCGCACCCACGCGCTACGGGTCCCCGAGGGAGATCGAGGGACTTCGCCCTGCCTGCCCCGGCCGCGCTCAGCCGGCCCCGACAACGCTCGGACGCCGCTCGCCCGCGGGAGCCGCCGGGCCGAAGCCACCCGCCGCGCGCAGCCAGTCGGGACGAAGGACACCGTCCGACACCAGCACGGCCGGGCCACTGAGCAGGACGGTCGACTCCCGCCAGCCGACGGTCAGCCGCCCGCCGGGGAGGTCGACCTCGACCTCTGCGGGCGGCCCATCGCCATTGCGGGCCGCCCAGGCCACAGCGACGGCACACGCGCCGGTGCCGCAGGACGCGGTCTCACCGACGCCCCGCTCGAAGACCCGCATGGCGACCCCGTCCGGAGCCGGGACGACGACCTCGACATTCACGCCCTCGGGGAAGGCGGCGGCCGGGTAGGCCGGCGCGCGCAGATCCAGGCGCGCCAGGCCGGCCGGGTCGAGGTCGTCGGCGAAGCAGACCGCGTGCGGGTTCCCCATCGAGACCGGCACGGCGGCGAACTCCCGCCCGGCGACCGTGACCGGCACCGGGCCGGCGGCCAGCTCGGGCGGTCCCATCTCGACGGTGACGTCGCCGCCCGCCGGCACCTCGACCGCCCGCAGGCCGGCCCGGGTGGCGATGACGAGACGGCCGGGCGCGGCGTAACCCGCGTCGACGAGATAGCGGGCGAACACCCGGATCCCGTTGCCGCACATCTCGGCGATCGACCCGTCGGCGTTGCGATAGTCCATGAACCAGCGGGCGGCCGCGCTGTCGCCGGCGGCGGGCTCGGCCGCGGTCAACACGACCCGCAGCACCCCGTCGGCGCCGATGCCGGTGCCCCGGTGGCACAGCGCCCGCACCAGCTCGGGGCTGAGATCGAGCTCGCCGTCGGCATCCGGCAGGATGACGAAGTCGTTACCCGTTCCGTGTCCCTTGACGAAGCGCACGCCGCGATCGTACGGCCGCGGCGGGCTCACCCCGCGGCAGCCGCCCGCGAACGGTCCCCTCGCCCCGAACCACCCGGATACGCGGTACCTCCTGACTGCGCGGTACCTCCCGAACGCGTCGGCTGGGCGGGACGTCCCTGCGGGTCGCCAGGACGCCCGTACTGGTCGCCGGGACGTCCAGGCCGAGGGCCAGTGCGGCCGGGGGTGGCGCCGGACCACCCGGGCTGGCTCGCCGGCCGGAAGCCGGGCTCGGCCCGGGTCTCAGCGGACGGCTTGTACCACCTGTCCGGCCGGCCGCGGCCGAGCGCGATCATGCGGGCGTCCTCCACCGGTACCGGCGGGCAGAAGAGCGGCCCGGACACCCGGTCGCAGTCCAGCCTGCCGACCCGGTCCGCCAGCACCGCGGTGTCGACGTCCTCTGCGACGACGACCATGCGCCGCCGATGCGCCACGCCCACCAGGGAGGCGAAGGCCGCCTCGCCCTCCATGTCGCGGATCGTCGCCCGCAGGAACTGCCCGTCGATCCGCACCAGGTCCAGCGGGAGCACGTCGAGGGTGGACAACGAGCCGTACCACGTGCCGAACGCGTCGACGCCCACCGCGACGCCGAGGTCCCGCAGCCGCGCCAGCAGGCGGGGCAGCGCGGGAGGCGCGAACGCCAGCGTGTCCTCGGTGAACTGCAGGCCGACGGCGCCCGCCGGCAGCGACCGCCCCAGCACCAGCCGCTCCACCTCGGCGAGGAACTCCGGGCGGGCGAGATGACGGCCGTCGATGCGCACCCACAGCCGCGGCGGGCGGACGGAGGTCCCCGCGGCCATCCGGTGCCAGGTCCGCGCCTCCGTGACCGCCATCCGCAGCACCCACTGGTGTACCTGGCCGACCAGTCCGGCGGCCTCGGCGACGCGCATGAAGGCCGCCGGGCCGAGCAGCCCGAACTCGGCGTGCGCCCAGCGGGGCCGCGCCTGCATCCCCGGGACGGAGCCGTTACGAAGGTCGACGTCCGGCTGGTAGTGCAGGCGTAGCGAACCGTCGTCGAACGAGGCGTACAGCGCGGGAACCAGGGCAAGGTCGAGCGCGGTCACGTCGAACTCTCCAGACGCCGGGATGGGCCGGGACCCGGGCCGACGGGTCAGGCGAAGGTCCCGCGGCGCTGGGCCGGCCACACGTCAGAGCGAACCCGATATCAGAGCGAACCCACCAGACGTCGTACCTCGGCGAGCGCCGCGGCGACATCCGGAAATTCCAGCCAGGATATCCGCGGATCACGCCGGAACCAGGATCTTTGCCTACGAGCGAAGCGCCTGGTGGCCGTTGTTGTGGCCTGTTTGGCCGCGTCCATGGAGTCCATTGCTCCGTCGAGGACGGCCAGGACCTGCGCGTATCCGAGGGCACGCGAGGCGGTCCGCCCGTCGCGCAGCCCCGCCTCCGCGAGCGCCGCGACCTCGTCGACGAAGCCCGCGCGCCACATCAGCTCCACCCGGTCGGCGATCCGCGTGTCCAGGTCCGGGCGGTCCACGCCGACCTGAACGACGTCATAAATCGATCGATATTCGGGCAAAGTTGCCTCGAATGTGCCGGTGAGCTCGACGACCTCGAGCGCCCGCACGATCCGCCGCCCGTTGCCGGGCAGGATCGCCGCGGCGGCGGTCGGCGCCAGCCCCGTCAGCCGCTCGTGCAGCGGCCCCGGCCCGACCTCGGCGAGCTCGCGCTCGAGCCGGGCGCGGACGGCCGGGTCGGTGCCGGGAAATGACAAATCGTCCAGAACCGCCCGCACGTACAGGCCAGATCCGCCGACCAGGATCGGCACCCGGCCGGCGGCGAGCAGGCCGTTGACGACCCGCCGGGCGTCGGCCTGGTAGCTGGCGACGTCCGCGGCGCGGGTGATCTCCCAGACGTCCAGCAGATGGTGGGGCACGCCGCGGCGCTCGACCATCGGGATCTTCGCCGTGCCGATGTCCATGCCCCGGTAGAGCTGCATCGAGTCGGCGTTGACGATCTCCCCACCGAGCTCGAGGGCGATCTCGACCGCCAGGTCGCTCTTACCGGCGCCGGTCGGGCCGACGACCGCGATGACCGGCCCGGCCTGATCGGCTCGGGTGGCACCGTTGGTCAGGCCGGCGCCGTCACGGGACGCGGTCACCGGCCGCTCTGCGCGGTGGCCCGCTTCTCCTGCCGGTCTCCCCGGGTGCCGTCCGCGCGCTCCCATCCGACGACCAGGTAGCCGACCCCGAACGGGGCGTCGTCGTAGCGGACCAGGCTCGTCCAGGAGCGGGCCGGGTCGCCCGGCGTCGCGCGGCGCAGCGCGCCGGCGAGGACCTGCCAGGACGCCCGGCCCGGCGCGAGCAGGTCGGCCGCGAGCGCGGGATCGAGGGCGAGCAGCGCCGTGACGTCCAGCGTGGCGAGCGCGGCGGAGACCGAGGCGTCGTGCGCGGCGGCCCGCGGGTCCAGGCTGCCGGGGGCCTTCACCGTCCGCCGGGCACTCCCGTCGCCCATGATCAGCAGGGCGAGCCGGGACCCGTCCGCCTCCGCGGTGGCCACGAGGTCGGCGCCGATCGCGGCGGCCGCCGCCGGCCCGGTCGCCGCCGGCACCCCGCGGGCCGAGCACCGCCCGGCCCAGCCCGCCTCACGCAGCAGCCAGGCTCCGATGGTGAGCGACAGCGGGAGCACGGCCGGACCCGTGCCCGACGCGCCGAGCGAGAAGCTCAGGTCGACCCCGAACCCGGCCAGCGAGCCGACGGCCGACCCGGCGTAGTGGGCGTCCGCGGCATCGTCGCCGACGACCACGATGTGGTCCGGGGCGAGGGCGCACAGCCGGGCGACGGCCGCGCTGGCATGGTCGCGGACCTCGACCGGGTCCACCCCGGCGACCTGCGGGACCAGCAGCGGCGGATGCGGGCAGACAGCCGCGGCGACCAGGGTCACCGCGCGGCGGGGGCGCTCGGGCGCAGCTGCGGCATCCCCAGAGAGACCGCGGGGCGGTCCTCCGGGCTCGGGGTGTCGCCGGCGATGGCGCGGCCGGCGGCCCAGGCATCACCGGCGCGGGTCCGGCGGTGGGTGAGCAGCGGGCCGTCCGCCGTCAGGTGGTGCGGCGCGCCCCTGGTCACCACGGTCTCCACGACGTCGCCCGGCCGGACGAGCCCCTCCTGCGCATGCGGCCCGGTCACCAGCAGGTGGACGAGGCGGCCGTCGCGGGCGCGTCCGGAGAGGCGGCCGGTGGCGGAGTCCTTGCGCCCCTCCCCCTCTGCCACGACGATCTCGACCCGGCGCCCGACCTGCACCCGGTTCTCCGCCCACGACATCTCGTCCTGCAGGCTCGCGAGCCGCCCGTAGCGCTCGGAGACCACCGCGGGATCGACGGCGCCGTCCATCTCGGCCGCGGGCGTGCCGGGACGCGGGGAGTACTTGAAGGTGAACGCCCCGGCGAAACGCGCGGTACGGACGACGTCCAGGGTGTCGGCGAAGTCGGCCTCGGTCTCACCCGGGAATCCGACGATGATGTCGGTGGTGATCGCGGCGTCCGGCATGGCCGCGCGGACCCGCTCGACGATGCCGAGGAAACGCTCCCGGCGGTAGCTGCGCCGCATCCGGCGCAGCACCACGTCCGACCCCGACTGCAGCGGCATGTGCAGCTGTGGGCACACGTTCGGCGTCTGCGCCATCGCCTCGATGACGTCGTCGGTGAAATCGCGCGGATGCGGTGAGGTGAAACGGACCCGCTCCAGCCCCTCGACCCGGCCGCACGCGCGCAGCAGCTTCGCGAACGCGCCCGGGTCGCCCAGTGAGCGCCCGTAGGAGTTCACGTTCTGGCCGAGCAGCGTTATCTCCAGCGCGCCCTCGGCGACCAGCGCCTCCACCTCGGCGAGCACGTCGCCGGGACGCCGGTCGCGCTCACCGCCGCGCAGGCTCGGCACGATGCAGAAGGTGCAGGTGTTGTCGCAGCCCACACTGATGCTGACCCACGCAGAGTGATGGCTGGCCCGGCGGGCCGGCAGGCTGCTCGGGAAGACCTCGAGCGCCTCGGCGATCTCCACCTGGGCGGCGGAGTTGTGCCGGGCCCGCTCGAGCAGCACCGGCAGCCGATGGATGTTGTGGGTGCCGAACACGACGTCGACCCAGGGCGCGCGATCCAGGATCACCGACCGGTCCTTCTGCGCGAGGCAGCCACCCACCGCGATCTGCATCGCCGGGTTGCTCTTCTTCGCCGGGTACAGATGACCGAGGTTTCCGTACAACCGGTTGTCGGCGTTCTCACGGACAGCGCAGGTGTTGAACACGACGACGTCGGCGTCGGACCCCTCCAGGGCCGGAACGTAGCCGGCGGACTCGAGAAGGCCGGCGAGCCGTTCGGAGTCGTGCACGTTCATCTGACAGCCGAACGTCCGGACCTGGTAGCTACGGCCGCTCACCCACCCAGCCTACGGCCCGCACCCGGACACCGTTCGACACGCCGGGATCGACTCCTTCGAACCTCGTCCTTCGCGTCAAGCGCAGGGACCGGCGCGGCACGTGCGCTCGCGGCAGGCTCGGCAGGCAGGGCCCGGGGGCACGAGTCGAGCCGGCGGGCCGACCAGGCCAGGCGGGCCGACCAGGCCAGGCGGGCCGACCGGGCCGACGCACGGCTGGACCGATGAGGCCGACCAGCACCTGCCGCGCCCACACACGCCCGTGTGCTTCACCCCGGAACGTGCCGGACGTGTCGGGACCGCCACCGGGTGCGCCGCGTCCGTGGTACATCCTGTTCCTGACAGGTAAAACCACCGAGCGAACACCGCCATTGCGGATGATCGGGGCGTAGCATTCGAAAATGTTCACGACCATGATGCGATGGCCGGAACCCGTTCAGGCCCGTCCGTCCCGCAGTTCCGGTCGATCGCGTGTCTCCGTTGGCGCCGCGCCCATCCGCCTCCCGTCGATCACAAGAGCCGGGAGGGCGACATGCCGCTGGTGACCTTGGAAGGCGTCAGCAAGTCCTTCGGGAAGAACCGTGTCCTGAATGACATCAACCTGACGGTCGAGGCCGGCGAGGTCGTGTGCGTCATCGGCCCCTCCGGTTCGGGAAAGTCGACGCTGTGCCGGTGCGTCAACCGCCTGGAGACCATCGACGAGGGCCGCATCACCTTCGACGGCCGGCCGCTGCCCGCCGAGGGCCGGGAGCTGGCCCGCATGCGCGCCCAGGTCGGCATGGTGTTCCAGTCGTTCAACCTGTTCGCGCACCGCACGATCCTGGACAACATCACGCTCGGCCCGCGCAGGGTGAACGGCGTCAGGCGCGCCGAGGCCGAGGAGAAAGCCCGGGCGCTGCTGGAACGTGTCGGCATCGCGGACAAGGCCGACCGGCTCCCGCGCCAGCTCTCCGGCGGCCAGCAGCAGCGGGCGGCCATCGCCCGGGCGCTGGCGATGGAGCCGAAGCTGATGCTCTTCGACGAGCCGACGTCGGCGCTCGACCCGGAGATGATCCAGGAGGTCCTGGACGTCATGCGGTCGCTGGCCGCGTCCGGCATGACGATGATCGTGGTGACGCACGAGATGGGCTTCGCCCGCTCGGCGGCCGACCGCGTGGTGTTCATGGCCGACGGCCGGCTGCTCGAGGTGGCCCCGCCGAAGAACTTTTTCGCCGCCCCGGCAAGTGAACGCGCCGCCGACTTCCTGGCGAAGGTCCTCACTCATTGATCCAGCGGAAACGAGCCCGCCGCCGAGACCTGTCGTGCCCCGGAGCCGACCCAGCCGGTTCGCGATCGGATTACGCCGGGCCGACCAGCTGCACCGGGCGCCGACCGGCTACACCGGGATGATCGGTGGCCCTGTCGCGGAGCCGACCCTCATCGACCGCATCCACTGGAATTGTGGGACCGAACACCCCTACGGCGGTGCGGTCAGCAGCCGCAGAAAGCGCTATCTGAATCCCGACGTCGAACTTCTGGAAAGGATCGCCCATGCGCATGTCGCTCACCCGTAGCAAACGGCGAACGGCCCCCACGGACGCCATCGACGCAACCGACTCCACCACCCGCGCGGCCTCGGGCTCCCGCCCGCGGCGGCCGCTGCGCGGCGCGGCCCTGCTGCTCGCCGCGGCACTGGCCGGCTCGCTCGCGCTGTCCGCCTGCGGCGACGACGACAGCTCCGACGAGCCGGCCGCCGCCACCGCCACCACGTTCCCGGCGGGGAGCACGATGGCCAAGCTCCAGTCGGCGGGCACGATCACCGTCGGCACGAAGTTCGACCAGCCGCTGTTCGGCCTGAAGAACCTGCGCGGCGAGCCCGAGGGCTTCGACGTCGAGATCGCCGGGATCATCACCGACGCGCTGGGGATCCCCGCGGACAAGGTCAAGTTCGTCGAGACGGTCTCGGCCAACCGCGAGCCGTTCATCGAGCAGCACCGCGTGGACCTGGTGGTGGCCACCTACACCATCAACGACAAGCGCAAGCAGGTCGTCGACTTCGCCGGCCCGTACTACGTGGCCGGTCAGACACTGATGGTGCGGGCCGGCGAGACCGCCATCACCGGGAAGGACACGCTCGCGGGCAAGAAGGTCTGCTCGGTGAGCGGCTCCACCCCGGCCGAGCGCATCCGCACACAGGCACCGGACGCCGAGCTGACCCTGTTCGACGTCTACAGCAAGTGCGCCGAGGCGCTCAAGGCCGGCCAGGTGGACGCGGTCACGACCGACAACGCGATTCTGCTCGGCCTGATGGACTCCGACCCGGGCGCCTTCAAGCTGGTCGGCGAGCCGTTCAGCACGGAGCCCTACGGCATCGGCATCGCCAAGGGCGATGACGAGTTCCGCACGTTCATCAACGACACGCTGGAAGCGGCCTACACCGACGGTCGGTACGAGACGGCCTACAAGGACACGATCGGCAAGGTCGAGCCGGACATGCCCACGCCTCCCGCGGTGGACCGCTACACCTCCTGATCCTCCGCACCTCCCGCACCTCCGTACTTCCGTACTTCCTGACCCTCGGCGCCCGGCGCGCCCCGGGCCCGCACCGGGCCCCGGGGCCGCCGGGCGCTGACGCCGGGTGTCCCGGCCGCCCACCGCGACCGCGGGGTACCGCGACCGCACGGATGGCCGGGCGCCCGGAGCAACGTTCCGAACACCGAGCTGACTACGGGTGGTCTCACATCGACGCCGTCCTCGACAACCTCGACATCTTCCGCGAGGGATTCGTCCAGACGCTTCGGCTGAGCCTGTTCGCGGCCGTGTCCGCGCTGATCCTCGGCACCGGCCTCGCGGCCATGCGGGTCAGCCCGGTTCCGCCGCTGCGCTGGGCGGGGACGGCCTACGTGGAAACCGTTCGTAACACGCCGCTGACCATCGTGTTCTTCTTCGTGGTCTTCGTACTCCCGCAGGTCGACATCGTCTTCAGCTACTTCACGTTCGCCGTCATGGCGTTGACGATCTACCACACCGCGCTCGTCTGCGAGGCCGTGCGATCCGGGGTGAACGGCGTCGACGCGGGCCAGGCGGAGGCCGCGCGGGCGCTGGGCCTGACCTTCTCGCAGACGCTGCGGCTCGTCGTGTTGCCGCAGGCGTTCCGCAACGTGGTCCAGCCGCTTGGCAGCGTCGGCAGCGCGCTGATCCGCAACACCTCCATCGCCGCCGCGTTCGGCGTCCAGGAGCTGACCGGGATCAGTCAGCGGCTGACCACCGCGAACCCCGGCGACGTCATCGCCGTCCTGCTCGCCGGCATCGTCTGCTACCTGGTGCTGACGCTGTCCCTGGCCTGGGCGGTCGGCCTCACCGAACGACGGCTGACGAGGACCCCGCGATGAGCATCGTGCTGTCGGATCCCCCCGGCCCGCGTGGCCGGCGTCGCATCCTGATCGCGAGCGTGGTCGCGGTGGCCGCGCTGGCGGCGCTCGTCGTCCTCGCCGTGTTGCGCCTGTCGGACAAGGGCCAGCTCGACGGCGAGGTGTGGAGCGTCTTCTTCGACGAACCCGACCTGCGGACGCTGCTGTGGGAGGGCCTGCTCGACACGCTGCGCGCCGCCGCGACCGGCATGGTGCTCGCCGTCGCCGTCGGAACGGCGCTCGCGTTCGCGCGCCAGTCGAACCGCAGGCTGGTCAGCATCCCGGCCACGGCGGTCGTGGAGATGCTGCGCGGCCTGCCGCTGCTGATGCTGATCTTCTTCGCCTACCTTGGCCTGCCGCAGCTCGGCATCAACCTCTCGGCGTTCTGGGCGCTCGTGATCGGCCTGACCGCCTACAACGGGGCGGTGCTCAGCGAGATCTTCCGCGCGGGCATCCAGTCCATCGACAAGGGCCAGACGGAGGCCGCGGCGGCGCTCGGGCTGCGCGGCACCCAGATCTTCACCCTGATCCAGTTCCCGCAGGCCGTGCGCCGGATGAGCCCGACACTGGTCAGCCAGCTCGTCACGCTGCTGAAGGACACCTCGCTGGGCTTCGTCATCGGGTACACCGAGCTGCTGCGGCAGGGCCGGTCGGCAGTCGAGTTCCTGGGCGGCCGCTACGCCCTGCCCGTGTACACCGTGCTGGCCGTCATGTACATCATCGTGAACCTCTCGCTGTCGCTGACCGCGCGTTGGCTCGAGCGGCGCCAGGCCCACCGCCTCGGCACCTCCGCGCCCATCCTGCTGGACGCCGCCGACACCGCCGGCCCCGTCGCGGCCGGCAGAAGCTGACTGACCCGGGACGGCCGTCCGTCAGCCGGGGCTGGCTGCCTGGCTGATGGCGGCTAGCGGGCCATGCCGACGGCGCGGGTCTCGCGGACCACGGTGACCCGGATCTGGCCCGGGTAGGTGAGCTCGTCCTCGATCTGCTTGGCGACGTCCCGGGCGAGCAGGTGAGCGGCCACGTCGTCGACCAGCTCGGGCACGACCATCACCCGCACCTCGCGGCCGGCCTGCATGGCGAAGACCTTCTCGACCCCGGGGCGTTCGGCGGCGATCTGCTCGATGCGCTCGAGGCGCTTGACGTAGGACTCGAGGCTGTCCCGGCGCGCCCCGGGGCGCCCGCCGGAGATCTGGTCCGCGGCCTGGGTCAGCACGGCCCCGATGGAGCGCGGCTCGACCTCGTTGTGATGCGCCTCGATGGCGTGGACGACGTCCTCGTGCTCGCCGTAGCGGCGGGCGATCTCCGCACCCACGATCGCGTGGGAGCCCTCCACCTCGTGCGTCAACGCCTTGCCGAGGTCGTGCAGGAGCGTGCCGCGCTTCGCGATCGCCGGGGGCAGCCGCAGCTCGGCCGCCATGATCCCGGCCAGGTGGGCGCTCTCGACGAGGTGCGCGAGCACGTTCTGCCCGTAGCTGGTGCGGTAGCGCAGCCGGCCCAGCAGGTTGATCAGCTCGGGATGCATCTCGGCGATGCCGACGTCGATCAGGGCGTCCTCACCGGCGCGGACGCACTTCGCCGCGACCTCGCGTTCGGCCCGGGCGTACTCCTCCTCGATCCGGTGCGGGTGGATGCGGCCGTCGGACACCAGCGCCGCCAACGTGATCCGCCCCATCTCCCGGCGCACGGGATCGAAGCAGCTCAGCAGCACCGCCTCCGGGGTGTCATCGATGAGCACGTTGACGCCGGTCACGGACTCGAACGCGCGGATGTTGCGACCCTCGCGCCCGATGATGCGGCCCTTCATCTCGTCACTGGGCAGGTGCAGCACCGACACCACGGACTCGGCGGTCTGGTCCGAGGCGACCCGCTGGATGGCCAGGGTGACGATCCGGCGCGCCCGGTCCTCGGCCTCTTCCTCGGCTCGGGCCTCGATGTCCCGCACCCGGACGGCGGCGTCCAGCCTGGCCTGGTCCTCGACCACCTTGACCAACTCGGTGCGGGCCTCCGCGGACGTCAGGCCCGCCACCCGCTCCAGCTCCCGCCGCCGGGCCTCCTCCAGCTCGCCGAGATCGGACTCACGGCTGTCCAGCCCGGCCTCGCGGACGGCCAGCTCGGCCTCGCGGGTCTCCAGCCGGCGCAGCCGCTCCTCCACGCCGGCAGCCTGGTCTGTGACCCGCTGCTCGCGCTGGGTGAGCCGGCTGTCCCAGCCGCGCAGCTCGGTCCGCTGGGTGCGCAGATCCTCGTCGAGCTCGGCGCGGATCTGCTCGCGCTCCGCGTGGATCGCGTCGCGGGCGGCCGCCTCCGCCCTCGACGCCCGCAGCTCCGCGTCCGCGACCGCCCGTTCCCGGATCGCCTCGGCGGCCTCCTCGGCGTGCCGGCGGATCTGCTCGGCCTCCCGCCGTACCCGCTCCGTCTGCTCCGCGGCGTCCTGCTCGGCCCGGCGCCGGATCCGCTCGGCCTCCTCCTCAACATCACGCGCCTCCCGGCGAAGGTCCGCGACCATGGACGAGATCTGCGCGAGCTCGACCCTGGCGGCCCCGACCGCGGCGGCGCCGACCGACCCGGGATCAGCACCGGCGCTCGCAGGCTCCCGCCTCGCGCCGTCGCCCCCGGCACCCACAGACCCGGCTCCGCCGATCCCGGCAGCGGAAGCGCTTGTCTCGGGCTCGGGCATGTCGGCCGCAGTGGCCGCGTGGCCGTCGGTGCCCGAGGCCGTGCCCTCCGGAGCCGGCGAGGCCGAGCCCAGGTCAGCGGATCGGCCGGACGCCGTCGGCGCGGACGGCAGGGTCGGTACCTTCGGCGCGGTCGCGGTGCCGGCCGGCGTTGGGTCCGCACCGGCCTGTTCGCCGGACCCGGCCTGGCCCGAACCCGCGGATGCGGCCTTCCCCGACTCGGGAGTTCCGGGACCGCCGTGCTCAGCGCCAGTCTGTTCGGAACTGGCCTGTTTCGAACCGAGCTGTGCTGAGCCGGGCTGCTCCGGGCCGCCCTGCTCTGGACCAGCCGGTTCGGAACTGGTCGCCTCGGACTCGGCTCCTCTGGCGCCAGCCAGCCCAGCTCCACCCGAACCGGAACCGGCCGGCTCAGAACCGCCCAGCTCGGGACCGGTCACGGTGGAGCTCTCCGGCCCGGACACGCCCGGCCCGGCCGTGCCCGAGGCCGGGCTGATCGATCCGGGACCCACGGAACCCGTCGTGGCCGGAGCCTCGACGGCCGGATCCGGAACGCCCTCCGACGCGGGCACGGCGGGATCCGTGTCTCTGCGCGAGACCGGGGAATCCGGCGGGCTCGGCGAGGCCGGCCTCGTGTCTCCCCCGGGGCGGCCGACCGGCGACGCGTCGCCGTCATGGGGAGACCGAACCTCGGTGACGGTGTCGGCACGCGCTCTCACGCCCAGCCCACCGGCCCGTACCAGGCGCAGCAGAACCAGTGTCAGCCCGATGACCGCGAGGAGAAGCAGCACGAGAAGCGTGATGAGGGCGGCACCCACGGTTGCTCCTCCCGCCTCCGTCTGCACCTGTCAGGACAGGCGTGAGCGGCGCGGGACCGGACCAGGCACTGGACGAGCACATGCATCGACGGATCCCTGAAAAACAGGCCGCGAGCAGCACGCACGGGCAGAAAGCCGTGGCAGTGGTGGCACGCGACGCCCGAGTTCCGCAGGAACGCTCGCCCTGATGTGAAGTTGTGCCAGCTATCTGGACCGCATACGCGCGGTAGTCCTCGCACCTTTGTGAAAGGGTAGATCTGCCGCTTTCATGCGGTCAAGGAAAACATCGGCGAGCCCCGGGCCCCGAGCCCCGCCGACCAGAGCCGCCGCCCTTTCGGCGACGCCCCTGCCCTGGGCCCGGATCCGGCGCGTCTGGTGCTAGTCCAGGCTGTGTGCGTCGCCGTCCTCGTCCGGCACCGCGGCCGTGACCACCCGGCGCGCGAGATCAAGATCGTAACCCTTTCGCGTGAGCAACGCGACGAGGCGACGGATCCGCACCGGAGCGGGCAGGCCGTCCATCGCGCGCAGGCGGCGGGTGACCAGGGCGCGAGCGGTCTCCTCCTCGTCCTCGGCGCCCACTGCCGCCAGGGCGGTCTCCGAGGCCTCAGGCGCCACGCCCCGGCGCCGCAGCTCGGTCGCCAGTGCCCGGCGGCCCAGGCCCCGACCCGCCCGAGCCGAGGAGACGAACGCGGTCGCGAACGCCTCGTCGTCGATCAGGCCGACCTCCACCAGACGGTCGAGGACCTGCTCCGCCACATCGTCCGCGACGCCGCGCCGCCGCAGCACGGTGGCGAGCTCGGCCCGGCTGCGCGACCGCGCCGCGAGCTGGCGCAGGCAGATCTCCCGCGCGGCGGCGACGGCATCACCCTCGGCGCCCGCGGCGCCCGCGGATCGGGCCGCCCGCGCCTGCCGGGCCGCCGATGTGTCCATGCCGCCCGGCCCGTCGGACTCCTCACCGGCCGCGGGCCAGCCCGTCGTGGTCCCCCATGGCTCAGCCGCCGGGAACGGCTCCTGCCGGGACGCCGCTCGCCCGGTCAGAGGTCCACCGGAACCGGGGCGGGAGCGTCAGCGTCAGCGTCCAGCGTCGGGGAGAGGCCGAGCTTCTCCTTGATCCGCTTTTCGATCTCGTTGGCCAGATCCGGGTTGTCGCGGAGGAATGACCGTGCGTTTTCCTTGCCCTGGCCGAGCTGGTCACCGTCA